>NZ_AQOK01000263.1:0-4562 GCF_000364645.1 Xanthomonas sp. SHU 308
AGGCCGCCCGGCGGCACGCCGTGCGCGCGCTCCAGCGCCGCGTCGTCGTCGGGCCACAGCCGCAGCACGCCGTCCATGTCCACCAGCAGGGCGCGCGCCGCCGACACAGCGGAACGCGCCTGCGCGGCGGGCCCATCAGGCCTTCTCGAACACCAGCTTGCCGCCCTCGGCCTCGACCTTGATGGTGTCGCCGCTGACGAACTGGCCGGACAGGATCTGCTGCGCCAGCGGGTTCTCCAGTTGCGCCTGGATCGCGCGCTTCAGCGGGCGCGCACCGTACACCGGATCGAAGCCGACGTTGCCGAGCAGCTCCAGCGCGCGGTCGCCCAGTTCGATCTTCAACCCGCGCTCGGCCAGGCGCTTCTCCAGACCATGCAGTTGGATGCGCGCGATCGACTTGATCTGCGCCTTGTCCAGCGGATGGAACACCACGATGTCGTCCAGGCGGTTGATGAACTCCGGGCGGAAGTGCGCCTGCACCACGCCCATCACCGCCGCCTTCATCTGCGTGTAGGCCTCGGCGCTGCCGTCGCCGCTCAGCTCCTGGATCTGATGCGAACCCAGGTTGGAGGTCATCACGATGACGGTGTTGCGGAAGTCCACGGTGCGGCCCTGGCCGTCGGTGAGGCGGCCGTCGTCGAGCACCTGCAGCAGGATGTTGAACACGTCGCTGTGCGCCTTCTCGACTTCGTCGAGCAGGATCAGCGAATACGGCCGACGCCGCACCGCCTCGGTCAGGTAGCCGCCTTCCTCATAGCCGACATAACCCGGAGGCGCGCCGATCAGCCGCGCCACCGAATGCTTCTCCATGAACTCGCTCATGTCGATGCGGATCATCGCGTCGCTGCTGTCGAACAGGAACTCGGCCAGCGCCTTGCACAGCTCGGTCTTGCCGACGCCGGTGGGGCCCAGGAACAGGAACGAGCCGCTGGGCCGGTTCGGATCGGACAGGCCGGCGCGCGAGCGGCGCACCGCGTCGGACACCACCTTGATCGCCTCTTCCTGGCCGACCACGCGCTGGTGCAGTTCGTCCTCCATGCGCAGCAGCTTGTCGCGCTCGCCCTCGAGCATCTTGTTGACCGGGATGCCGGTCCAGCGCGACACCACCTCGGCGATCTCCTCGGCGGTGACGCGGTCCTGCACCAGCTTGAAGTCGTGCTGTTCGGCTTCGTTGGCCGCGGCCAGCTGCTTCTCCAGGTTCGGCAGCAGGCCGTACTGGATCTCGCTCATCTTGGCGTAGTCCTGGCGCCGCTGCGCCGCCTCCAGTTCCACGCGCGCCTGCTCGATCTGTTCCTTGATCTTGGTCGCGCCCTGCAGCGCCGCCTTCTCCGACTTCCACACCTCGTCCAGGTCGGAGAACTCGCGCTCGAGCTTGTCGATGTCGCTCTCCAGGTCGGCCAGGCGCTGCCGCGAGGCCTCGTCCTTCTCCTTCTTCAGCATCTCGCGCTGGATCTTGAGCTGGATCAGCCGCCGTTCCAAGCGATCCAGTTCCTCCGGCTTGGAGTCGATCTCCATGCGGATGCGGCTGGCCGCTTCGTCCATCAGGTCGATGGCCTTGTCCGGCAACTGGCGGTCGGTGATGTAGCGATTGGACAGCGTGGCCGCGGCGACGATCGCCGGGTCGGTGATCTCCACGCCGTGGTGCACCGCATAGCGCTCCTTGAGCCCGCGCAGGATGGCGATGGTGTCCTCCACGCTCGGCTCGCCGACGAACACCTTCTGGAAGCGCCGCTCCAGCGCTGCGTCCTTCTCGATGTACTTGCGGTACTCGTCGAGGGTGGTGGCGCCAATGCAGTGCAGTTCGCCGCGCGCCAGCGCCGGCTTGAGCATGTTGCCCGCGTCCATGGCGCCATCGGCCTTGCCGGCGCCGACCATGGTGTGCAGTTCGTCGATGAACAGGATGATCTGGCCCTCGTTCTTGGACAGATCGTTGAGCACGCCCTTGAGCCGCTCCTCGAACTCGCCGCGGAACTTGGCGCCGGCGATCAGCGCGCCCATGTCCAGCGACAGCACGCGCTTGCCGCGCAGGCCTTCCGGCACTTCGCCATTGACGATGCGCTGGGCCAGGCCCTCGACGATGGCGGTCTTGCCGACGCCGGGCTCGCCGATCAGCACCGGGTTGTTCTTGGTGCGCCGCTGCAGCACCTGCACGGTGCGGCGGATTTCCTCGTCGCGGCCGATCACCGGATCGAGCTTGCCGCTCTCGGCGCGCGCGGTGAGGTCGATGGTGTACTTCTCCAGCGCCTGGCGCTGTTCCTCGGCGTTCTCCGACTGCACCGTCTCGCCGCCGCGCAGCTTGTCGATGGCGGCCTCGAGCTTCTTCTTGTCGGCGCCGGCCGCGCGCAGCGCCAAGCCCAACGGGCCGCCGTCGTCGGCCGCGGCCAGCACGAACCACTCGCTGGCGATGAACTGGTCGTTGTGCTGCTGCGCCAGCTTGTCGGTCTGGTTGAGCAGGCGGCTGAGGTCGTTGCCCATCGACACGTTGCCGGGCTGGCCGCTGACCTTGGGCAGCTTGTCCAGCGCCTCGCCGAGCCGCTCGCGCAGCACCGGCACGTTGACGCCGGCCTGCGCCAGCAACGGCCGGGTGCTGCCGCCGGCCTGGTCGAGCAGCGCCACGAACACGTGCACCGGTTCGATGATGGTGTGGTCGCGGCCCACGGCCAGCGACTGCGCGTCGGCCAGGGCCTGCTGGAAGCGCGAGGTGAGCTTGTCCATCCGCATCGGGAAGTCCTCTGAAGGAAAGGGCCGGCCGTGCCGGCATGCCAGCAAAATGCGGCTGTCCGCTTCTGTTTCAAGGCCGGCCGCGACGTCTGTATACACCTCGCGGGACGGCGGCGACGCGACGTGACGTCCGCCGCACTCCGGTACCAGACAGTCACACGCCGCTACCGCAACGGCGGCTACCCTCGGCGCTCCCGTCCCCACGCACAGGCCCCGCCATGCACTACGAGCTCTACTACTGGACCGGCATCCAGGGCCGCGGCGAGTTCGTGCGGCTGGCGCTGGAGGATGCCGGCGCCGGCTATCGCGACGTAGCGCGCGAGCAGGGCGATGCGGCGATGCAGCCCTTCCTCGACGGCGCCCATGCCGGCGCACGCCCGTTCGCACCACCGTTCCTCAAGGCCGGCCGCTTGGTGATCGCCCAAGTCGCCAACATCCTGCACTACCTCGGCCCGCCGCTGGGCCTGGTGCCGGACAGCGAATCGCGGCGGCTGCAGGCGCTGCAATTGCAGTTGACCATTGCCGACCTGGTTGCCGAGGTCCACGACAGCCACCATCCCATCGCCAGCGCGCTGTACTACGAGGACCAGCAAGCCGAAGCGCGACGCCGCGCCGAAGACCTGCGCAAGCAGCGGTTGCCGAAGTTCCTGGGCTATTTCGAACAGGTGCTGGACCAGGGCGGCGGGCGCCACGTGCTGCGCGAGCATTCCTACGTGGACCTGTCGCTGTTCCAGCTGATGAGCGGGCTGGACTACGCCTTCCCGCAGGCGATGAAGAAGCTCTCGCCGAAGCTGCCGCGGCTGCGCGCGCTGCAGCAGCGCGTCTGCGAGCGCCCGGGCATCGCCGCCTACCTGGCCTCGCCGCGGCGCCTGCCGTTCAACGAGAACGGCATCTTCCGGCATTATCCGGAATTGGATGGCTGAGCGAGGCTGGACGTCCGGCGTCGGCCTGCCACGTCCGTTGAAAGACCGCCGTCATGCCGTGGTGATCTATGGTGTAGCGCGTCGGGACTGAAGTCCCTCCCACAAGGGCGCTTCAGGCGTGGCCATAGGCGCTTTCCCGCATGAGCGGCTCGAGGTGGCCTCGGGCCGCTCCTGCCAAAAACAAAAAGCCCGCATGACGCGGCACGCGCCTCGCGTCTGGCTCAGGTCCGCGTCAGCGCTTCGCGCACCGCACGCAACTGCGCCTTCACTGCCGCGGCCTGGGTCGGGCCCATGCGCAGCAGCGCCTTCTGGCCGATCGACAGCGATTCCAGCGCCGGATCCACGAAGCGGTACTTGCCGCGTACCGGATCCATCTCCACCGCGAGCGGCGCGGTCGGCGTCGGGGTCTGCAACAGATGGTCGATCACCTGCACCAGCCGGTCGTTGAAGTAGCCCTGCGGATAGCCCAGCTCCACATAGGCCTGCTGGAACAGCGGATAGAAGCGGCGATAGGCCGCAACCGCCGTGCCCGGATCGGCGCGGGTGAACGCCTCCACGTAGGGCGCATAGCGCTGGGCATTGGTGTCGGCGATGACGCGGGCGCCGCTGGCATCGGTGCTCACCTGCAACTCGCCCGGCACCTGCTTGAGCGCCAGGGAGCGGGCCGTGACGCGGCGCTGGGTCAGGTTGTCGACCATGGTCACCAGGCGCTGGATCAGGTGGTCGCGCAGCAGCAGCGCCAGCGGTGCGTCGCCGCCGGCCAGCGTGCGCAGTGCCGACCAGGCCGCATCGTCGCTGGCGGCCAGGGCCGGAATGGCCGCGTCGGCGGCTTCCGCGGCATCGATCGGGTGCTGGATCGGCGGCGGCGTTGCCGCCGCGGCAGGCGCGGCAGGCGTTGTCGGCGCGGCCGCGGCGGGC
>NZ_AQOK01000264.1:0-9278 GCF_000364645.1 Xanthomonas sp. SHU 308
CGGCGGCGGGGGAGGCGGCGGCGGTGCGTCCACCAGGGTGACCATGATGTTGCGTTCCTTCTCCGCCACCGCCTTGGGCGCAACGGCCGGAATCAGCAGCAACATCAGCGCCGCAAGATGCAGCGCGATTACGAAGGCAATACCGATGATGCGCGGCCAGCTGAGGCCGGAGGCGTCATCTTTGTCGTACTGCCGATGGATGACCAGTTGTTCCGTCATGCGCCAATGACTCAATTAAAGGGGGGCGGATTCCGCTGTGGAGCGGAACCCAAGTTCACGCGGCAATGACACCGCAGGAACCTCCAAGCTTATACCAATCCCTGTTACCTGCACTACTTTCAGCACTGGTCTTCGGGGGCTTTTTTTGCGTGCTACTTCAGGTTGATGATCTTCTTGGCGTCTTCCGGCTTTTTGACGCCCTTGGCCAGTGCCTGCTGCGCGGCCTGCTTGGCCTCGGCAACGCGGCCTTCCGAATGCAGCACCTTGGCCAGGTTGAGATAGGTTTCGCCGTCCTTGGACAGCGGCGCCGCCTTCTGCCAGTTCTCGATCGCCTGCGGCAGCTGGTCGGTGTAGTAGTACGACTGCGCCAACGCCAGGTAGGTCTGGTAGTCCGGCTTCAGAATGCCCTTCTGCATGCCTTCGTTGATGACCGCGATGACGTCCTTTTCGTGGCCGTCGGTGTTGGCGTAGATCGAGTACAGCTGCTTGTATTCCTTCTCGTCGGTCAGCTGACCGGCGGCACGCAGCTTGTCCATCACCGCCGCGGCCTTGTCCATCTGGTCGGCCTGCATGTACATGCTGGCCAGGTTGAGCTGGGCCTTCTTGTCGTTGGGCGACTTGGCGGCCAACGCCTCGGCGGCCTTGACCGCTTCACCGGTCTGGCCGGCTTCGGCGTAGGACGCCATCAGCAGCTGATTCCAGCTGTCCTTCGGCTCCGGCGACGCGGCGATCGCCTGCTTCAGCGCCGGGATCGCTTCCTGGTAGCGCTGCGCCTGGTACAGCGCCTGGCCCTTGAGGATCAGGTCTTCCGGGCGGGTCGACTTGGTTTCGGCGAGGAACTTGTCGAGGGTGGCCAGGCCTTCGGCGGTCTGCTCGTCCTGCAGCTGCAGCTGCGCCAGCATCAGCATCGACTGGTAGTGGCCGTTGTTGTCCAGGCCGTTGAACTGGATCGCCTGCTTCAGGTACGCCTGCGCGGCCTTGCTGTCGTCGAGGTTATAGGCGGCCTGCGCGGCCAGCTGCGCGGCCAGCGACTTGTCGTACTCGTTGGCGCCGCTGTTGGCCAGGATCTCATCGGCCTGGGCGCGCACCGCCGCGTAGTCCTCGCCCTTGTTGTAGGTGTCGATGAGCTTCTGCAGCTTGCTGCCGAGCTTGGACGACGGCTTGCCGGTCGGCTCCTTGCGCTCGGCATTGGGGAACAGCACCGCCGCCTTCTCGTTCTTCGCATTGCGCGAGGAGCGGTGGTCGGTGCGATCGCTCTGCGCAGCGGCATCGGTCACCACCGCGCCACCGAGGGCGGCGGCGATCACCAGGGACAACAACGCTTGCTTGCGAATGCGGAATTTCATGGGTCACCTCGGTGGAAACCGCCCGGAGCGGCACGGAAGACGGAGCGGCCATTCCTCGGCCGAGCCAGCAAACCTATCAGAAACCTGTACGCCGTGAAAACGTTTTTGGATGCGTTTTCTGTGACAGTGCCGGCGACGGACACAGGGACGACGGACGACTCAGCCGCACTTGGGCGTCCTGCCGGCGCTGCGCGCCTGCGCATACACCGGTTCCAGCGCGGCGACATCGCGCTGCAACTCGCCGATACGGGCACTGGGATCGGGGTGGGTGGACAGCCATTGCGGCGGACGTGCGCCGCCGGCGGCCATCATGTTCTTCCACAGATCCACCGCCTGCGCGGGATCGAATCCGGCCTGCGCCATCAGGCGCTGGCCGACGACGTCGGCTTCGGTTTCCTGCTGGCGCGAACCGGGCAGCAGGAATAGCGTCTGCGCAGTCATGCCGCCGACCTGGCCGACGGTGTCGGCCGCGCCCTGACCGTAGCGGGCACCGGCCAACGCGCCAATCACGCTCAGCCCTGCCTGCGCACCGAGCTGGCGGGTAATGCGTTCTTCGTGATGACGCGAAATGACGTGGCCGATCTCGTGGCCGAGCACGGCGGCGAGCTGGTCCTGGTTCTTGGCCACGCTGAAGATGCCGCTGTTGACCCCGACCTTGCCGCCGGGCAGGGCGAACGCGTTGGGTTCCTTGTCGTTGAACAGCGCGGTTTCCCAGCCGGTGCCGCGCCATTGCTCGGGCAGCTGCGCGACCAGCGTGTTGACCACGCAGCGCACGTAGGCGTTGCGCTTGGGATCGGTGTCCAGCTGTTCCTTGGCCTTGGCTTCGGCGAACGCCTGCGCGCCCATCTGGTCGAGTTGTTGTTGCGAGATGCCGCCCACGACCTGGGTGCGCCCGGTTGGCGATGTCGTCGTCGCACACGCTGCCAGCAGCATCGCCAGAGATGCGCCAAGTACCACTTGCTTCATACGGTCCCCCCTCCTAACACGCGTCGCAGTGTGGGGGGCCGCGTCTTAACATTTCGTCAAACAAACCTTCAGGTTGCGCCAAACCAGTAGAGTCCGGCGACCGCGATGGCGTTGTTGAGGCCATGCGCGGCGATCGACGCCCACAAGGTGCCGGTACGCTTGTACAGCCAGGCGAACGCCGCGCCCATGCCGCCGTAGACCAGCCACAGTTGCGCGGTGGCGGCCAGGCTGTTGCCGGTGGTCCCCGGTACTTCGTGCACCAGGGCGAAGGCGGCGCCGCTGAGCAGCATGCCCAACCGCGGCCGGCCTGCGTCCCACAGCCGCCCGAACAGCACGCGGCGGAACAGCAGTTCCTCGTAGGCCGGGGCGATCACGATCGCGAACACGCACAGGAACAGCGGCATCTGCGCCATCGCGTCCTGCATCAGCGGCAGGTTGGTCGGCACCGGCTTGATGCCGATCTGCGCCGCCAGCGCGGAGATCGTCGCGCTGCCGACGAACACGCCGACCGCGACCAGCAGCACCCAGCCCCAGGTCGACGGCGTGCGCGCCGCCTGCCAGGAGGCACGGCGCTCGGCGGCGCTGGCCGGACGCCGCAGGAAGTACAGCAGCAGCGCCGCGGAGAGCGTGCTGACCAGGGCGATCAGCAGTTGCGCCAGCGCGCCCGGCTGGCCGACCCGCTGCGCCACCACCGATGCCAGGCGATCGGCGGGGATGCCGTGCGCCTTCAGTTCCATCGCCAGCTGGAAGCCGCGGATCACGCCCCAGACCAGGCCGCTCAGCACGCTCACCGCCAGCAGCACCACCGCCGCCAGCAGCACGTCGAGGAAGAAACCGAGGATCGGCCGGCGCGGGCGGGCCGGCGGCGCGGAAGGCAACGGCAGCGGGGTGGCGGGCAACGGCGGCGCGGTCATCGCGATCCTGTGCGGAAGCGGGCGGAAGGCACAGCGGGACGCCCGCCCCGGCGTACGCCAGGGCGGGAACCGCCAGGGTCAGATATCGAGGTTGGCGACCTTCAGCGCGTTTTCTTCGATGAAGTCGCGGCGCGGTTCGACCACGTCGCCCATCAGCGTGCTGAAGATCTGGTCGGCGGCGACCGCGTCCTCGATGCGCACCTGCAGCAGGCGACGCGTATCCGGGTTCACCGTGGTCTCCCACAGCTGCTCGGCGTTCATTTCGCCCAGGCCCTTGAAGCGCTGGATCTGGCGGCCCTTCTTGGCCTCCTCGAACAGCCAGGCGTAGGCCTGGGCGAAGCTGGTGATGGCCTGGGTCTTGTTGCCGCGCACGATCTGCGCGCCCTCGCGCACCAGCCCATGCAACTCCCGCGCGATCTCGCGCAGCGGCCGCAGCTCGCCGCTCTCGAACACCGCCATCGGCACCACATAGGTGGTCTCCTCGCCCATGTGCCGGCGCTCCACCAGCAGGGTGGCCGGGCGCTGCGCGTTGGACGCCTGGAAACGCAGGCTGTAGCGCGCCGAGCCCAGGCTGCCGCGGTTGAGCACCGCCTGCAGCGCGTCCAGGCTCGGATGCGTCTCGCCCTCGCTCTCGAGCTGGGCCACGTCCAGCGGCGGCAGGTCGATCAGCGCGCTCAGCAGCGCCGGGTCGTAGCGGTGCGCATTGCGCGCCACCGCTTCGTTGGCGCTGGCGAACAGCAGCAGCAGCTTCTCCAGCGCCGCGCCGGTGATCGGTGGCTCGTTGCTGGCCGGAACCAGCGCCGCGCCTTCGACCGCGCTGCTGGCCAGGTAGGCGTTGAGCGCGTTGTCGTCCTTCAGGTACAGCTCCTGCTTGCCCTGCTTGAGCCGGTACAGCGGCGGCAGGCCGATGTAGACGTAGCCGCGCTCGATCAACTCCGGCATCTGCCGGTAGAAAAAGGTCAGCAGCAGGGTGCGGATGTGCGCGCCGTCGACGTCGGCGTCGGTCATGATGATGATGCGGTGGTAGCGCAGCTTGTCCGGGTTGTACTCGTCGCGGCCGATGCCGGTGCCCAGCGCGGTGATCAGCGTGCCGACCTGGTCGGAGGACAGCATGCGGTCGAAGCGCGCGCGCTCGACATTGAGGATCTTGCCGCGCAGCGGCAGCACCGCCTGGTTCTTGCGGTTGCGGCCCTGCTTGGCCGAGCCGCCTGCCGAGTCGCCCTCGACGATGAACAGCTCCGACAGCGCCGGATCCTTTTCCTGGCAGTCGGCCAGCTTGCCGGGCAGGCCGGCGATGTCCAGCGCGCCTTTGCGACGGGTGAGGTCTCTTGCCTTGCGCGCGGCCTCACGGGCGCGGGCGGCATCGACGATCTTGCCGGCGATGGCCTTGGCCTCGTTGGGGTTCTCCTGCAGGAACTCCTCCAGGCGCGCGCCGAAGGCGTTCTCCACCGCCGGGCGCACGTCGGAGCTGACCAGCTTCTCCTTGGTCTGGCTGGAGAAGCTGGGGTCCGGCACCTTCACCGACAGCACCGCGATCATGCCTTCGCGCATGTCGTCGCCGGTCAGGTTGATCTTGGCCTGCTTGGCGATACCGTTCTGCTCGATGTAGGTATTGAGCACGCGGGTCAGCGCGCCGCGGAAGCCGGCCAGGTGGGTGCCGCCGTCCTTCTGCGGGATGTTGTTGGTGAAGCAGTACATCGTCTCCTGGTAGGAGTCGGTCCACTGCAGCGCCACGTCCACGGTGATGCCGTTGTGTTCGCCGGTGACCGAGATCACGTTCGGGTGCAGCGGGGTCTTCAGCTGCGCCAGGTGCTCGACGAAGCTGCGGATGCCGCCCTCGTAGTGGAAGTCGTCGCGGCGCCCCTCGCCGCGCTCGTCGGCGAGCACGATCTTGACCCCGGAATTGAGGAAGGACAGCTCGCGCAGGCGCCGGGCCAGGATGTCGTAGTGGAACTCCACGTTGTTGTGGAAGGCCACCACCGACGGCCAGAAGCGTACGGTGGTACCGCGCTGGGTGGTCTCGCCGAGCTTCACCAGCGGCGCGACGGCCGCGCCGTTGCTGAATTCCTGCTGGTAGTGCGAGCCGCCCTGGAACACGTCCAGCAGCAGCTTCTCCGACAGCGCGTTGACCACGCTGACGCCCACGCCGTGCAGGCCGCCGGACACCTTGTAGCTGTTGTCGTCGAACTTGCCGCCGGCATGCAGGACGGTCATCACCACTTCGGCGGCGGAGACCTCGCGGCCGAGCTTGGCGCTCATCTGCGCATGCTTGCCGACCGGGATGCCGCGGCCGTTGTCCGACACCGAGACCGAACCATCGGCGTGGATCGTCACCGCGACGTGGTCGGCATGCCCGGCCAGGGCTTCGTCGATGGAGTTGTCGACGACCTCGAACACCATGTGATGCAGACCGGTGCCGTCATGGACGTCGCCGATGTACATGCCGGGCCGCTTGCGGACCGCCTCCAGGCCTTCCAGGGCGGTGATGCTGTTGGCGTCGTAGTTGCCGTTGCTGGGCGGGGTGTTCTGTTCGTCGGTCATGCGGGTGCCGTAGGCTCCACGAGGCGGCGAAGACAGGCCGGGGCCGGTTCGCGCCGCTGGATAGGGGATTGGCGGAAATTATAGCAGCCCGGGCCGCCGGACCCGCGGCGGCCTAGGAAACGGCCAGGATCTGGCCATGTTCCACGTGGAACCGGGCGATCGGCAGGCTGACGTCGGCCAGCGCCTGCGGGGTCTCGGTGGCAGTGACGAAGACCTGCGCCGGCCCGCCACGCAGGCGCTCCAGCACCCGAGCCTGGTGGTGGCGGTCCAGCTCCGAGCCCAGATCGTCCAAGGCGATCACCGGCCATTCGCCGCGCTGCTCGGCGTAGTCCTCGGCCTGCGCCAGCAGGCAGGCCAGGGCGGTGAGCTTGGCCTGGCCGCGGGAGAGCGCATCACGGCCGGGAATCTCGGCAAAGCTGAGGCTCCAGTCGGCCCGGTGCGGACCGGCAGAGGTATAGCCGAGCTGACGGTCGCGCTCCCGGTTGAGCAGCAGCGCATCGGCCAGCGACACCTCCTGCCGCCGCCAGCCGGGTGCGAATTGAAGATGTGAGATACCCAACGCTGGCGCCAGGTCCGGGGCGAGGGCGAGCAGGCGCTGGAGCAGGCGGTCCAGGTAGTCCTGGCGGCGCGAGGTCAACGGCTCACCAGACTCGGCGAGCTCGTGATCCCAGGCATCGAGCGCCGCGCCGCTGCCGCCGCTCTTGAGCAACGCATTGCGCTGCTTGAGCGCGCGGGCGTAGCGCCGCCACAGGGACAGGAAGTCAGGTTCCACGTGGAACAAGCCCCAATCGACGAAGCGACGCCGTGGCTCGCCGCCGCCGCTGACAAGCAGGTGGCTGCCCGGCTCGAAGGTCACCACAGCCAGAGCCGCACACAGGGTGCCGAGATGGGCGACGTCCTCGCCGTCGAGGCGGCCACGCCATTCCTGACCGCTGTGGCGCAATCCGGCGCGGCGTCGACGTGTCGCGCCGGCTTCAGCCGACTGCTCCTGCCATTCGACGAAGACATCCAGCGCGTCCTGGCCCTGGCTGACCAGTCCATCGCGCACGCGTCCGCGGAAGCTGCGGCCATACGCCATCAGGTGCATCGCCTCGAGCACCGTGGTCTTGCCGGCGCCGTTGTCGCCGGTGATCAGGTTCAGTCCAGGCGCAGGCGCCAGCTCGAGCGCCGCGAACCGGCGCAGGTGGTGGAAGTCGAGGCGGGAAACGTGCATGCGGGGATAGTGGCGAAGGCGCTCGCACCGGGCGCACGCAGATCGGGGCTTGGGGTAGGGCGGCAGCATACCCAAAACCGCTGATGGACGCTGTCAGGACGGCCGCGCTCGGGAAACTGGCAGCGCTGCGTGCCAGCAACCTCCGCATCATTGGGAGGACGGACTCCCGCGGGACGGTGGAGGCGTGGGTAAGAGGGTCGGCCAGGCGATCAGAGGCACGCTGTCTTGCCGCACGGCCTCCTGGCGCTTCGATAATGGTGTGATCCCGCCGAGGTGCCGGAGCCCGTCTCTTTGCAGACACAGTCACGGCCGATGCGTTTTGGCCGGGTAATGCAAGGGTGCAAGCTGCGCGGGCCTCCCGTGGCAACGGATCCCTCTCAGTGCGGGAGCGTTGATCTTGGAGCCCAACAAAAAGAAAACCCGGCACGAAGGCCGGGTCGCTTTCGCACGTGTTCCACGTGGAACACGAACGGGAACCGTCAGAGACGCAGCGGCATCACCACGTGACGCGAGCGGGCGCTGCTGGCTTCGCGCACCAGTGCCGACGAGTTGGCGTCGCGCAGCTGGATCACCACGAACTCCTCGCGCAGCGCGGAGAGCGCGTCGAGCAGGTAGTTCACGTTGAAGCCGATCGCCAGGTCGCTGACCTTGGTGTCCGCTTCCACTTCTTCCTGCGCTTCTTCCTGTTCCGGGTTATGCGCGCTGATCTTCAGCTGGCCCGGCGAGACTTCCACGCGCACGCCGCGGTACTTCTCGTTGGACAGGATCGCCGCACGCTGCAGCGCTGCGCGCAGGATCTCGCGATCCAGCTTGACCTCGCGGTCGGCACCGATCGGGATCACCGCTTCGTAATCGGGGAAGCGGCCGTCGATCAGCTTGGACGTGAACGTGACATCGTCGCGCTTGACCCGCACGTGCGCGCGGCCGACTTCCAGCTCGACCTCGCGCTCGCCGCCTTCCAGCAGGCGCTGCAGCTCGGTCACGCCCTTGCGCGGCACGATGATCTGGCGCTTGGCGCCGCCGGCGTTCTCCAGCTCGGTCTCGCACAGCGCCAGGCGATGGCCGTCGGTGGCCACGCAGCGCAGGGTCTGGTCGCGCAGGTCGAACAGCAGGCCGTTGAGGTAGTAGCGCACGTCCTGCTGCGCCATCGCGAACGCGGTGCGCTCGATCAGTTCCTTCAGCGCGGCTTCCGGCACCACCACGCGCTCGGTGGCTTCCACTTCGTCGACCGACGGGAAGTCGTTGGCGGGCAGCGTGGCCAGGGTGAAGCGGCTACGCCCAGCCTGCACGGTGATCTTGTCGCCGGACTGCGAGACGGTGACCTTGCTGCCGTCGGGCAGGGCCCGCACGATCTCGAACAGCTTGCGCGCCGGGATCGTGGTTTCGCCGTCCTGGGCATCGTCGACCGCAATGCGCGAGACCATTTCCACTTCCAGATCGGTACCGGTCAGCGACAGCTGGCCACCCTGCACCTGCACCAGGAAGTTGGCCAGAACCGGCAAGGTCTGGCGGCGTTCGACCACATTGACGACTTGCGCCAATGGCTTGAGGAAGGCTTCGCGCTGCAGTGTGAAACGCATGTGGTTCCGTGCCCCTATGCTTTAAAAGATGTGGAATAAATCAAAAGCTTGGTGGTGATGGTAGAGCGGAATTCGGTGCAAATGTAGCTCAAACCACTGAAAACAAAAGATTTTTAGCGCCCTCAATCCCGTGTACTACTGTCCCGGAACTGGTGGGGAAACCTGTGGATAGTTTTGCCGTCGCCGCCGCGTCGCGCTTTATCCACAGTTTCTCCCGGATTTGTCGCGAAGTCATGCACCGATTTATCACGTGGCTCCAGGTGACCGCCGAACGCGCACGCTGCGCGTGCGGATCGGCGTGTCGCCCTGTCCTCTCCGGGCTCACTCGCTGAGCTTGCGGATCAGCTTGTCCCAGTCTTCGCGGAGCTTGCCGTCGGTTTCCATCAGGTGCTTGATCTGCCGGCAGGCGTGCAACACGGTGGTGTGGTCGCGCCCGGCGAACGCATCGCCGATCTCCGGCAGGCTGTGTTCGGTCAGTTCCTTGGTCAGCGCCATCGCC
>NZ_AQOK01000265.1:0-5963 GCF_000364645.1 Xanthomonas sp. SHU 308
GGTCGCACAGGCCGGCCTGCCGCCATTGCCGGCGGCCGGCCTGGCCGCGATCGAACGCGACCTGCTGCAGCCGCGCGCAGATGCTTCGGCGCAGTTCGCCTGGCACGGCGCCTGCGTGCGCAGCTGGCACGACACGCTGTACGCCGAGCGCGACCCCGCGCCCTGGCCTGCCGACTGGCAGGCGCAGTGGGACGGCCGCGCGCCGCTGGCGTTGCCCGATGGCCGCTGCCTGCACCTGCGCGCCGACACCGCGCTGGCCTTCGATACGCCGCTGCTGGTGCGTGCGCGCCGCGGCGGCGAACGTCTGCTTCTGCCAGGGCGGACGCAGTCGCAGGCACTGAAGCACCTGCTGCAGACGCAGGCCTTGCCACCCTGGCAGCGCATGCGACTGCCACTGCTGTTCGACGCCACGCAACTGCTGGCCGCCGGACCGGACCTGCTGGCCGCGCCGTTGCACGATTGGCTGCAGGCGCACGCTGCACGCCTTGAGCTGGATGCGCTGCCGGCGCCGGCACGCGCCTCGCATTGACCCTGCCGCCGCCGCCGCGCACACTTTCGCCATGCCCAAGAAGTCCCAAGACGATGCCTCCCCGGTCGCGCGCTTCGAGCAGTCGCTCGAGGAGTTGGAAGTGCTGGTGGAGAAGATGGAAGCCGGCGACCTGAGCCTGGAGCAGTCGCTCAGCGCCTACGAGCGCGGCGTGGGCCTGTACCGGCAATGCCAGCAGGCGCTGGAGCAGGCCGAATTGCGCGTGCGCCTGCTCAGCGATCCCGAACAGCCCGACAGCGCCGAACCCTTCGACCCCGTGCCGCCCCATGGCGGCTGACGCGGCGTTCGCGCACTGGCGGGAGCGGGTGGAAGCCGGCCTGCAGGCGCAGTTGCCGACCGCCACGCTAGCGCCGCAGCGCCTGCACGCGGCGATGCGTCACGCCACCCTCGGCGGCGGCAAGCGCATGCGCCCACTGCTGGTCTACGCCAGCGGCGCGCTGTTCGGCGCCGACGCCGCGCGCCTGGATGCACCGGCGCTGGCGGTGGAATTGATCCACGCCTATTCGCTGGTCCACGACGACCTGCCGGCGATGGACGACGATGCCCTGCGCCGCGGCCAGCCGACCGTGCACATCGCCTTCGACGAAGCCACCGCGATCCTCGCCGGCGACGCGCTGCAGAGCCTGGCGTTCGCGTTGCTGGCCAATGCCGAAGACGCGGCGGCGACGCTGCGCGTGCAGTGGCTGCAGACCCTGGCCGAGGCCGCCGGTGCGGCCGGCATGTGCGGCGGGCAGGCATTGGACATCGACGCCACCGGCCGCGTGCAGGCGCTGCCGGACCTGCAACGCATGCATGCGCTGAAGACCGGCGCGCTGATCCGCGCCAGCGTGCGCCTGGGCGCGCTCGGCGGTGGCGCCGACGCCGACGCGCTCGCGCAACTGGATGGCTTCGCCACCGCGCTGGGCCTGGCTTTCCAGGTGCGCGACGACATCCTCGACGTGGAAGCCAGCTCCGAACAGCTCGGCAAGACCGCCGGCAAGGACGTCGCGCAGGCCAAGTCCACCTACCCTGCCCTGCTGGGCATGGATGGCGCCAAGGCCAAGCTGGCCGAGCTGGCGCAGGCGATGCAGGACAGCCTGCACGGCTATGGCGCTGCCGCCGATGCACTGGCGGCGCTTGCGCGGCTCGCGGTCGATCGCGCGCACTGATCGCCACGCTCGACGCGTGCGATCGTTGCGGCTGGGCCGCACGCGTCAATAGCCGCGCAGGCGCTGCACCGCATCCGCGAAACCAGGGATGGATGCTGGCGCTGGCCGCGCGCAGCCCGTGATGACCAGAGGCGCTGTTGCAGGAGCGGCTTCAGCCGCGACAGACGGCATCGGTCATGCCTGTCGCGGCTGAAGCCGCTACTACATGGGCTTGCGGTGAGTGTCTGGGGCAATGTAGGAGGGACGTCAGTCCCGACTGCTTTCGCGGTCCGATCGTCCGCCACGCCGCTCGTCGCGGATGCATGACCGTTGACTCCCACACCAGGCGACCAGGCGCATCTCACGCCACGGCAACCCGCGTTGCCGCAAAAATGCCGACGCCGCGCATACCGCTGCAGATCGCGATGACGCCGACTGCGGCGAATGGAGATCCCGGACGTCCTCATCGCCTTCGGCAAACGCCGCCACCAGCACGATCTCCACGCACGCACACGCACAGTGCGAGCGTGATCGCCACATGGCCTATCGCGACGCTGCGCTCGATCCAGTGCATGCCGCTGCGGCAAGGCCGCTGCAGCGCGACACTCACATGCGGCGATGTCTGTCCGCGATGCCGATACTGAGACCTGGCGCGCGCTTCGCTGGACGAAATCGAAGACAAACGCACCTGCGACGCGCACGCGCGCATCACCGGGCTAGTTTGCTTCGGCCCCTGTCACGGGGCGCCCACTTTCGACGGAGAGAGACTGCATGAAACACGCATCCCGGATCTCGGCAGCGATCGGCTTCAGCCTGGTCGGCATCATCTCGGCGGCCACGGCGCAATCGCAACTCACGCGCACGCCCGCGCCGCTGCAGGTCGAACTGACGCCGGTCGCCGACGCCGACGGCCAGCAGCGCGGCCAGATGGCGGTGACCGTGCGCAACACCGGCACGCAGGTCGCACGCGTGCCCAAGTGGGAACTGCCGCTGGGCGATCTCGACAACGCCCTGTTCCAGGTCCAGCGCGACGGCAAGCCGGTGGATTACGTCGGGCGCCTGGTCAAGCGCGCCGCGCCGCGCGCCGAGGACATGGTGGTGCTGCAGCCGGGCGAAGCGAAGCAGGCGCAGATCGACCTGAGCCGCGCCTACGACCTGACCCGCAGCGGCACCTACAGCATCCGCCTCGACGCGCCGCTGCAGGGTGCCGCGCTCGCCGATGGCGCGCGCATGCTGCGCGCCGACGGCGAGCCGCAGACCCTGTCCAGCGCGCCGCTGACGGTATGGCTGGATGGCGGCCGCGGCCATGCGGTGCGCAACGACCTGATGGTCGGCCCGCAGGCGGTGGTCAACGGCGTCAACTACGCCTCGTGCAGCACCAGCCAGATCAGCACCATCGGCAGCGCGGTGAACGCGGCGCGCACCTACTCGCAGAACGCCAAGACCTACCTCAACGGCGGCAGCACCGGCGCGCGCTACACCACCTGGTTCGGCGCCTACAACGCCAGCCGCTACAGCACCGCCACGTCCAACTTCGTCAACATCGATTCGGCGATCGACCAGAACAACGGCCAGATCACCATCAATTGCGGCTGCAGCGACAGTTCCTACGCCTACGTGTATCCGAACCAGCCGTACCAGATCTACGTGTGCAATGCGTTCTGGAGCGCGCCGCTGACCGGCACCGACTCCAAGGCCGGCACCCTGATCCACGAAATGAGCCACTTCAGCGTGGTCGCCGGCACGCAGGACACCGCGTACGGCCAGAGCGCGGCCAAGAGCCTGGCCAAGAGCGATCCGGCGCGCGCGGTGAAGAACGCCGACAGCCACGAGTACTTCGCCGAGAACAATCCGTCGCAGAACTGAGTCCGGCACGCCGGTGATGCCCCCGGGCGCCGATCTCGCGTCGGCGCCCGGTTCGCGTGCGGCCCAGGCCGCACGCTCTATGCCCGCGTGGTGTCCTAGGCCACCAGGCCCTCCAACCTGGGCAGCCCCGCGCTGCCGGGGAACACCTGGGTGTCCAGCGCGCGCTCGGACAGGCCCAGATGCACGCCGAGCACGTGCCGGAACAGGCTGCGCAGGTCGCTGGTGGCGCGCAGGTCGCGGCCCTCGTTCAAGGCCCGCGGCGACAGGCCGGGCCAGTCTCCCGCGATGCGCCCGCCGCGCACCGCGCCGCCGGCCAGGAACGCCACCCCGCCGGTGCCATGGTCGGTCCCGCCGGTGCCGTTCACCGCCGCGGTGCGGCCGAACTCGGTCACCACCGCGACCACGCTGCGCGACCAGCAGGCCTGCGCGCCATCATGGAACGCGCGCAGCCCCGCATCCAGTTCGCCCAGCTTGCGCTGCAGCACCGCGGCCTGGTTGCCGTGGGTGTCCCAGCCGGCATCCTCGACGAAGCCGATCCGCGGCCCGTCGGGCTTGGCCATGAAGCTGGCCGCCGCACTCATCGCCTGCGGCAATTGCCCACCCTTGACGCTGTCCACCTGCATGCCCTGCTCGCGCAGCGCGCGCGCGAAATCGCCGGCCAGCTGCGGATCGGCGGCATACAGCGGCTGCAGACGCTGCAGCAGGATCGGATTGACCGCGCTCGGCAGCGGCGGCGACCAGCTGTTCACCGCGCCCGGGCCACGCATGATCAGCGGCGTCACCGCGCTCACCGACACCGCCTCGGCGCCGTGCAGGGCCAGTGCGCAGCGGTTGAGCCAGCCGCTGGAGGCGCCATTGGGCCGCGCGGTGCCGTTCTCCAGGCAATCCTGCGCCTCGAAGTGCGAGCGCTCGCGGTACGGCGGCGCCACCGCCACCACCGGCAGCCATTGCTTGCGCGCGTACAGCTCATGCGCGAACGCCAGCGCCGGATGCAGCGCGAAGCTGCCGTCCAGGGCCAGGGTCTGCGGCGGCGCCAGCGCGCCGCGCAGGCGTGCGTAGTCGGGGTCGGCGGTCGGCACCAGTGCGTGCAGCCCGTCCAGCGCGCCGCGCAGCAGCACCACCAGCAGGCGCGTATCGGCGCCCGGCGCGGCCAGGCCGCTGCCCGCCCACAGGCTCAACACGGTGGCCGCACCGCTGGCGGCAAGGAAACGACGGCGTGTCAGTTGCATCGGAACTTCTCCCATCGCGGATCGGACCGCGCGCCGCTCAGGCGCGCCATTGGAAGGCCGGGCTCGCCAGCAGCACCGCCACGCCTTCGCGTGGCGATTCGGCGCGCCGCACCGCGGTCAGCGTGTCCGCATCCGGACCGTCGCCGAACGCGGTCGCGGCCAGTGCCAGCGGCTCGCCCGGGGCCATCCCGGCCAGCGCCTCGGCGGCCTGCACGCGCTTCCACAGTGCGTCGGCGCCGCTCCATTCCGCCGCCACGTCGGCATAACCGGCCGGCGAGCGCGGCGTGAACGGCGGCTGCCCCATCCGTGCCAGCAGGGTCAGCACGGTCTTCTGCTGCGGCGGCGCCTCGGGCCAGGCACCTCCGGCGCGCAGCGCCGACACCACGAAATCCTGCGGCGGCTTGAACTTGCGCGCCTGCGCGTCCCATGCCTCGGGGCTGTCGATCAGGGCGCGGTAGACGTGGCGCAGGTCGCCATCGCTGCGCCGCCACGCGTCGGCCATGCGCTGTACCAAGGCTGGCGGCGGATCGTCGCGGACGAAATGCCGGGCCAGCTTGAACGAGACGTGCTGCGCGGTGGCCGGGTGCCGGGCCAGCGCCGCCAGGATCGCCTCGCCCTGCGCCACGCCGTCCTCGGCGTAGCGCCGGCCCAGCACCAGGCGGCTGCCGGCGGCATGCGCCGGCGCGCGGAACACGAAGGCGGCCCCGGGCGTGCCCTGCTCGAAATCGCGCGGCGCCGGCACGCCCCAGCCGGTGATCGCACGCGCCAGTTCGGTGACGTCGGCCTGGGTATAGCCGCCGTCCACGCCGAGGGTGTGCAGCTCCAGGATCTCGCGCGCCAGGTTCTCGTTGAGCCCCAGGCGGCGCACGGGACGTTCGGGATCCAGGCGCAGGGCCCGGCGCTGCGCGCGTTGCGCCAGCAGCGAGTCGGGGCCGACCGAATTGGCGTTGTCCAGGTAGCGCAGCATCGCCGGGTGCCGCTCCACCGCCAGCAGCAGATCGGCGAAGCGGCCCATGCAGTGCGGGCGGATCGCCTCGCGCTCCATCGGCGCCGCGTACAGCGCGGCCGCGCGCTTGTCGACCGAGACCGCGAAATGATTGGACCAGAACTGCACCAGGCGCTCGGCGAATCCGGCCGGGCTGGACACCGCGACCCGGTAGCGCGCCGCCAGTTCCTGCGCCTGTGCCTGCCGAT
>NZ_AQOK01000266.1:0-11452 GCF_000364645.1 Xanthomonas sp. SHU 308
CCGCGCCAGCAGCCTGATGTCGCCCTGTGGGAGGGACTCCAGTCCCGACTGCAATGACATCCGATGCGCCACTGGCTTCGCTGCCATGACGCAGCGAACGCGCAGCCCCCCTTCCCTCACCCGGCAAACCCACCCGCATCCAGGAACGCCTGCTCCTCCGGCGTGGTCGTGCGCCCCAGCGCCATATTGCGGTGGGGGAAGCGACCGAAGCGCTGGATCACGTCTTCGTGCACCACCGCCCACTGCAGCGACTCCGCATCGCCGAGCGCGCTGAACAGCTCCACCGCCTGGCGCTGCCGCGCCGCGTCCTCGGCATGCGTGTAGGGCAAATAGAAGAACATCCGCAGTTCCGCGTCGGTCTCCTGGTCGAACCCTGCCGCCAGCGCCTGGTCGGCATAGCGGCACGCAAGGCCGTCGGTGGCGAAGGCGTGCGCGCTGCCGCGGAACACGTTGCGCGGCACCTGGTCGAGCAACAGCAGCAGCGCCAGCGCGCCTTCGGCGTCGGCCAGCCAGTCGCTGCGTTCGCCACGCGCGGCGGCGTGATGCGCCTCCAGCAGGTGTTGGCGGACATTGGCGTCGAAGGAGTCGTTGGCGGCGAACCAGCGTTCGCGGCCGGCACTGTGCCAGAAGTCCACGACGGTGCGCGCAGGGGTGTCGGTCATTGCGGTGTCCATGGGGAGAATCGCGCTGCATAGCAGGTTCCGCGTCGCGATCCGGTGCAGCCGGGCGCGCCGATGCCGCACCCGCACTTGGCAAGCGCGCCGGCTCGGGCTAGCGTGCGGGCACGGCCGCAAGGGCCGGGTTCATCTTCCGGGGAAAATTCGATGCGTCATCTGTTGCTCGCCTGCCTGGGCGTGGCGTTGTGCGGCCCGGCCGCCGCGGCCTCGCGTTTCGTCGACGATCCCTATCCCAGCACCTATCGCGCGCTGGCGTCGGTGCCGGTGCTGATCGAACACGCCACCGTGCTCACCGGCACCGGCGAGCGCCTGGACGATGCCGACGTGCTGCTGCAGGACGGCCGCGTGCAGGCGGTCGGCCGCGCGCTGGCCGCGCCGGCCAACGCCACCCGCATCGACGGCCACGGCAAGTGGGTGACGCCCGGCATCATCGACGTGCACTCGCACCTGGGCGTGTATCCCAGCCCGGGCGTCAGTGCGCACAGCGACGGCAATGAGGCGACCGCACCGGTGACCCCGAACGTGTGGGCCGAGCATTCGATCTGGCCGCAGGATCCCGGCTTCGGCACCGCGCTGGCCGGCGGCGTCACCGCGCTGCAGGTGCTGCCCGGCTCGGCCAACCTGGTCGGCGGCCGTGGCGTCACGTTGAAGAACGTGCCGGCCACCACCTACCAGGCGATGAAGTTCCCGGGCGCGCCGTGGGGCCTGAAGATGGCCTGCGGCGAGAACCCCAAGCGGGTCTACGGCGAGAAGGGCGGCCCGTCCACGCGCATGGGCAACGTCGCCGGCTACCGCGCCGCCTTCATCGACGCCAGCGAATACCTGCGCAAGAACGCACCCAAGCAGAAGAGCCCGCCCAAGCGCCACTGGTGGAGCCGCGGCAACGGCGACAACGACAGCAGCGGCGACAGCGGCGGCAAGCGCGACCTCAAGCTGGACACGCTGGCCGGCGCCATCAACGGCGACATCCGCGTGCACATCCACTGCTACCGCGCCGACGAGATGACCACCATGCTCGACCTGGCCAAGGAATTCGGCTTCAAGATCGCCGCCTTCCACCATGGCGTGGAGGCCTACAAGATCGCCGACCGCCTGGCCCAGGAGAACGTCTGCGGCGCGCTGTGGGCCGACTGGTGGGGCTTCAAGATGGAAGCCTTCGACGGCATCCAGGAGAACATCGCCCTGGTCGACCGCCCCGCCAACGGCTGCGCGATCGTGCACTCGGACTCGGAGGAAGGCATCCAGCGGCTCAACCAGGAAGCGGCCAAGGCGATGGCCGCCGGCCGCCGCGCCGGCATCGACATCCCGCCCGAACGCGCGATCCGCTGGCTGACCAGCAACCCGGCCAAGGCGCTGGGCATCGACAAGCAGACCGGTTCGCTGGAGCCGGGCAAGATGGCCGACGTGGTGCTGTGGAACGGCAACCCCTTCAGCTCCTACGCCCTGGCCGACAAGGTCTACATCGACGGCGCGCAGGTCTACGACCGCACCGACCGCCGCCTGCAACCGACCTCCGATTTCATGCTCGGCCAGGAGGCTGCCCGATGAGCCGCGCCCTACCCTCGCCCCACCGCCTGGCGCAGCGCCTGGCCCTGGCCGCCTGCCTGCTGCTCGGCAGCGCGCCCGGGTTCGCCCAGGACGTACTGATCCGCGGCGCCACCGTGCACACCGCCAGCGCCCGCGGCACCCTTGCCAATGCCGACGTGCTGGTCCAGGGCGGGGTGATCCGCGCGGTCGGCCCCGGCCTGAGCGCGCCGGCCGGCGTCGCCGTGGTCGAGGCCAAGGGCCGGCCGCTGACCCCGGCGCTGTTCGGCGGCATCACCGAGATCGGCATCGAGGAGGTCTCCGGCGAGGCCTCCACCGTCGACAGCACGCTGACCCTGCCGCACGACCAGCCGATGCGCCCGGAGTTCGACGTGACCCTGGCCTACAACCCCGAATCGGTGCTGATCCCGGTCGCACGCGTGGAAGGCATCGGCTTCACCGCGCTCGGCGCCAACACCGGCGGCGCCTTCGTCGCCGGCCAGGGCGCGGTGATGCGCCTGGACGGCGGCGCCGACCCGATCGGCCCGCGCGCGCTGTACCTGCACCTGGGCAGCGATGCGCTGGAACTGAGCGGCAAGTCGCGCGCGGCGCAGTGGATGCTGCTCGACCAGTTGGTGGCCGAAGCGCGCGGGCGCATGCCCGCTGATTCGCCGCATGCGCTGCTGACCCCGGCCGGACGCGCGGTGCTGGCGCGCTATCTCGCCGGCCAGGGCCGCATCGTGGTGACGGTGAACCGCGCGGCAGACATCCGCCAACTGCTGCGTTGGGCACAACGCGAGAAGGTGCGCATCGCCATCGCCGGCGGCGACGAGGCCTGGAAGCTGGTGCCGGAACTGGCGAAGGCGCAGGTGCCGGTGTTCGTCAACGCGCTGGACGACCTGCCGGCCAGCTTCGACCAGATCGGTGCCACCCTGGAGAACGCCGCGCGCCTCAACGCCGCCGGCGTGGCGGTGAGCTTCACCCAGGGCGGCGACGGCGCGCACAACGCGCGCAAGCAGCGGCAGCTGGCCGGCAACGCGGTCGCACACGGGCTGCCGTGGGACGCCGCCCTGGCCGGCCTGACCCGGGTTCCGGCCGAGGCCTTCGGCGTGGGCGACCGCCTGGGCAGCATCGCCCCGGGCAAGCTCGCCGACCTGGTGCTGTGGGAAGGCGACCCGCTGGACGTGGCGCACTACGCCGAGCAGGTCTGGCTGGGCGGCCGCGCCATGCCGATGCGCTCGCGGCAGACCGAACTGCGCGACCGCTACATGCAGCAAAGCGGCGCACTGCCGAAGGCGTACACGCACTAGCCTCGCCGAGCAAGCGGAGACGGCAGCGTGGAGACGCTGCCGTCCCCCCGGCGGCAACGTCTTCCTCGCGCTCGACCGCGCGCGGCTGAGCGCCACCCGACCGGCGCGCGCCGGCGACATCCGGCACCGCACCGACGCGCAGTAGCCTGTGCGCCTTCTTGCCCTTGCGCGCACCGCCATGCCCCGTCTGCCTCGCCTGTTGCTGTGCCTGTTCGCACTGACCAGTGCAGCGCCCGCATGTGCCGACGCCAGCCGCTTCGGCGTCACCAGGATCGGCGATCGCTTCATCGTCGACAGCGGCGCCGATCTGCAGTTCAGCGTGGACGCGCGCACCGGCGACGTGGTCTCCCTGCGCTACCGTGGCGTCGAACTGGAGAGTCCGGAAGCCAAGCACTCGGAGATCGCCTCGGGCCTGGGCAGCGCCCGCGTCGCCGCACGCACTGTCGGCGACACCATCGTGGTCTCGGCCAGCGCTGGCGACCTGGTGCAGTACTACATGGCGCGCAAGGGCCGCGACGCGCTCTACCTGGCCACCTATGCGCCGACCCTGCTGCCGGTCGGCGAACTGCGCTTCATCGCCCGCCTCGACGCAACCAAGCTGCCCGACGCCGAGCGCGAACCGGATTCCAACATCGGCACCGCGATCGAGGGCAAGGACGTATTCCTGCTGCCGGACGGCCGCACCAGCTCCAAGTTCTACTCGGCGCGGCGCGCGATCGACGACAGCGTGCATGGCGTCAGCGGTCCCGGCGTGGCCGTGCGGATGTGGATGGGCGATCGCGAGCACAGCGCGGGCGGGCCGTTCTTCAAGGACATCGCCACGCAGCGGACCGCGCGCACCCACGAGCTGTACAACTACATGTTCTCCAACCACACCCAGACCGAACCCTACCGTGGCGGCCTGCATGGCGTGTACGTGCTGCAGTTCAGCCGCGGCGGCGCGGAAGCGCAGGTGCCGCCGGACCTGCGCTTCGTCGACGCGTCGCTGGGCTTGCTAGGCTTTCTGGGCGCGGAAGCGCGCGGCGCGGTGACCGGCCAGGTCTCCGGCATCGCCGCGGGGCAACCCGCGGTGGTCGCCCTGCGCAACGCGCAGGCGCAGTACTGGACCAGGGCCGATGCCGACGGCCGCTTCCGCATCGCCGGCATCCGCCCCGGCGCGTACCGTATCGCGCTGTACCAGAACGAGCTGGAGGTGGCCCACGACACCGTGCAGATCGCAGCCGCAGCCACCGCGCAGGCCGCCCTGCATGCGGTCCCGCTGCCCGGCCAGGTGATCTGGCAGATCGGCGATCCCGATGGCACGCCGGCCGGTTTCCGCAACGCCGCGTTGCTGGCGCGCGCGCATCCCTCCGACCGGCGCATGGCGCCATGGGGGCCGCTGACCTATCGCGTGGGCCACGACTCTCTCGACGCATTCCCGGCGGCGCAATGGCGCGGCGTCAACACGCCCACGCGCATCGCCTTCGTGCTCTCGCCCGAGCAGGTCCACGCCTATCGCCTGCGGCTGTTCGTCACCCTGACCCAGGCCGGCGGCCGTCCGCAGCTGCGGGTGAACGATCGCTGGAGCGGACCCGTGCCGCTGCGGCCGGAGCAGCCGGACAGCCGCGGCATCACCCGCGGCACCTACCGCGGCAACAACACCGTCTATCTGTTCGACATTCCGGCCAGCGCGCTGCAGGCCGGCCTCAACACGCTGGACATCGACGTCGCCTCGGGCTCGCCGGACAATGGGTTCCCCGGCCCGGGCATCGTCTTCGACAGCGTGCAATGGCTCGCGCCGTGAGGCGCTGCGGGCAGACGCGCCACACGCGCCGGCGAGGACGTCGCCACGCTGCTACGCTGCGCCCCTGGCCCGACGGAGACATCCCGATGCGCGGTTCGCTGTCCCTCCAGCGCCTGCTGCCGCTGGCGCTGCTGGCCCTCGCCTGCGGCGCCGGCGCCGCGCCGCCCACACCCGGCGTCTATCTCGCCGATGGCGGCGACCGCCTCGACGTGGCGCGCGACGCCGACGGTCTGGGCTTCTCGCTCGACATCACCGGCGCCAACGGCCATACCTGTGCGCTGGACGGCACGCTGCAGGGCGAACTCGGGTTCACCCGCGCGCACGACGACGATCCCGCGTCGCTGTGCCGCACCCGCCTGCACGCCGAGGGCGACGCCATCCGGGTCGAGGCGCTCACCCCCGACACCTGCCGCGACTACTGCGGCGCACGCGCCTGGTTCGAAGGCGACTACCGACGCGCCGCGCCGGCCTGCGTGCCCGAGGCGGCGGAGACCACCCGCGCGCGCTTCCTGCGCCAGTACCAGGCCAAGGACTACGCCAACGCCGAACGCGCTCTGGCCGCGCTGCTGGACGGCTGCGGCAAGACCCTGTTCTGGCTGGACGCCGCGCAGGTCCGCACCGATCTGGCGCTGACCCAGTATCACCTGGGCGACCGCGCCGGTTGCCTGCGCACGCTGGCACCGGTGCTGGAACGCGCCGGCAGCGGTGCCGAGGACGTGCGCAACAGCCTGCCGCCCAGCGATGCCGACGGGTTCCTGCCGATCGCCCGCGCCGCCTGGCACAACGCGGCACTGTGCAAGGCGCCGCCGCGCTGAGCCAGACAGGAACGGCGGCGCCCGTGCGGCGCCGTCAGTTGGCGCCGATATTGGCCTGGATCCAGGCCCAGCCGTTGCCGCGCACCACCTCGAAACCGGCCTCGACCACGTGCAGGTACATCGCGTTGCTGAAGCGTCCGTCCTGCGCGCGATGGGTATGCAGCCAGCTCAGGAACGGCTTGATGTCGATGTTGAGATTGCCGTTGCTCGGCAGGGTCGGTTGGCCCGCGGTGTTGTGCGGAATGAAGGTGTAGACGTAGTAGCCGGCGGCGCTGTTCATGCCTTCCCACAGATCGAAGGTGTAGCCGCCGGCGCTGATGACGTTGCTGGCGGTGAGCGTGCCGATCGGATACGAGTTGTGGCCGCCCCATATCATCACTTCGGCCTGCGGGATCGCGCTGGAGGACACCGTGCTGTCCCAGCGGAAGAACAGGTCGTAGGCGAAGTCGCCGGCCAGGTTGCTGCCGCCGGACGAGTACGCGAAGGTCGACGGCAACGACCGCAGCGCCGAGACCTGCCGCGGGAAGGTGCGGTCGGCAGTGGGATTGAAGCCGTAGTGCGAGCCGCGCAGGATCGCCGGATAGCCGTACAGGCTGGCGTTGGGGAAATTGAAGGTCACGGTCATGCTCGGCGTGCTGCCGCTATGGAACGTGCCCTGGATGACGTTGTTGGGGTCGTTGAAGTTGTTCACCCAGGCGTACTGGTTGCCGTACACCTGGTACGGCCCGGCCAGTGCCATCGGCGCGATGGCGAGCAGGGCGGTGGCGAACAGCGCGCGCAGGGTCCGCGCCCAGCCGCGCGGCGACCTGACGACCGTGGCGGGAAGGCGCGGCGAAGCAGCGGCGGAAACGGAAGCGGAAGCGTGCATGGCGATCTCTCCTGAGCGTGCAGGGGCAGCGAATCTACTGCCGCGGCGGACGCTAGCAAGGTGCGCGTACCGCGAGCTATGACAAGACCCGCGCATGCCATGCGCCAGCGCAATAGCGCTACCGCGATCCAGGCCACGGCCGCGCGGCGCTTCACAGATATCGCGTGCCAGCGAGATTTCCGCCACGGCATCGTCTACGCATTGCGGTCGCCGGGCGAACGGTCGGCGGCGACATCTCGCACTGCAGCATGCCGATGTACGCAGTCGCAGCGCGCGCGAGGTCGCGCTAAGCTGATCGGTCATTGCGGAGAAGCACGATGACGTTGCGCTGGTATTTCGATTTCATCTCGCCGTTTTCCTATCTGCACTGGCAGCAGGTGAAAGCGCTTCCTGAGTTCGCCCGGATCCAGCCGGTGCCGATCGTGTTGGCCGCGGTGCTGGCGCAGCTGCAGACGCGCGGGCCGGCCGAGGTGCCGCACAAGCGCGAGTTCACCTATCGCTTCGTGCAGTGGCAGGCGCAGCAGCAAGGCGTGCCGCTGCGCTTCCCGCCGGCACATCCGTTCAACCCGCTGACGGCGCTGCGCCTGTGCATCGCCGCCGGCACCACGCCACAGGCCATCGATGCGCTCTTCGACTGGCTGTGGCGCGATGGCCACGCGGGCGACGACGCCGCGGCCCTGGCGCCGGTCGGCCAGGCATTGGGGATCGCCGACGTGGCCGCGGCCACCGCCGATGCGCAGGTCAAGGCGCAACTGCGCGCCAACACCGAACAGGCGCTGGCGGCCGGCGTGTTCGGCGTGCCGACCCTGCAGATCGACGACACCCTGCTGTGGGGCAACGACGCGCACCCGCTGATGCGGGCGGTGCTGGCCGACCCGCAACTGCTGCAGCGCGGCGACATGGCGCGCCTGAACGCGCTGCCGGTCGCGGTGCAGCGCAACGCCTGAGCGGTCGCCATGTCCATCGATCTCCCCAATCACTGGAGCTTCAGCGGATGCGCATCGGCATCGTCGTAGATTCCGCCTGCGATCTGCCGCAGGACTACATCGCCCAGCACGACCTGGTGGTGTTGCCGATCAGCGTGCGCCTCGGCGGCACCGTCCTGGCCGATCGCCGCGACGAAGCGGCGACGCTGGAGTTCCTGCACGCACAGGTCAGCGCGCACGGCGCCGAAGCCGAGACCGTGCCGTACAGCGTGGCGCAGATCCGCGAGCTGTTCCTGAGCCGGCTGGTCATCGACTACGACCACGTGTTCTGCCTGACCATCGCCAAGACCCGCAGCCCGATCCACGAGCACGCGCAGCAGGCCGGCTTCGCCATCCTCAGCGACTACAAGCCGATCCGTCAGGCTGCCGGCCACGCCTCGCCGTTCGCGCTGCGCGTGATCGACACCGGGAACCTGTTCGCCGCACAGGCCGTGATCGCCGTCGAGGCGGTGCGCTTGCGTGCCGACGGTGCCGGCGTGCAGGCCATCCGCGAGCGGCTGGAGACGCTGGCCGAGCACACCCATGGCTACATGATCGCGCGCGACCTGTACTACCTGCGCAGCCGCGCGCGCAGCAAGGGCGACCGCAGCGTCGGCCTGCTCAGCGCCGCGCTCGGTTCGGCCCTGGACATCAAGCCAGTGCTGCACTGCCACCGCGGCGAGACCGCGCCGGTGGCCAAGCTCAAGGGCTTCGACCACGCCGTGCAGACGCTGTTCGGCCTGGCCGCCAAGCGCGTGGCCGCCGGGTTGATGACGCCCACGCTGTGCCTGAGCTACGGCGGCGAGCTGGCGGAACTGCGCGCCCTGCCCGGCTACGCGGCGCTGCGCCAGGCCTGCGACAGCCACGGCGTGGCGCTGCTGGAGAGCGTGATGAGCCTGACCGGCATGGTCAACGTCGGCAAGGGTGCGCTGGTGCTGGGCTTCGCCGGGGAGGCGCTGCACTTCGGCTGATCGCCCGCTGGCCGCGTCGACGGCGGGTCGCCGCCGGCTCTGCTAGGCTGCGCCGCTTCGTACCGCCCACAAGAGATGCCCATGGCCGTCACCTACTCGATCAGCCTGCCCGATCCCGCCCGTGCCCGCGGCAGCAACCCGTCGCTGAGCTTCTCCGCGCACGGCGCCGACGCCTTCGCCGAACAGCTGCAGGCCGCCCTCAGCGACCCGGCCTGGTTCGAGCGCTGGCGCGCCATGCAGCCGGAGCCGGACGAGGTCGATCCGGCGCTGGGCGTGACCGATCCGGCAGCACGGGTGACCGGCCGCCAGGACGATCTGCGCATCGACCTGTCCGCGACCACCAGCATCCCCGGCGACATCCTCAAGCAGCGCCTGCGCCTGCTCGCCGGCAGCGGCTGGGAACTGCGCGACGTGCGCTGAGCCGAACGGCACGGCCACCGCACTGCGGTGGCCGAGACGCTCTGCGGTGCCGCGCTAGGACACAGCCACCGCCCGGCGTGGCCAGGACCAGCGCAGATTGACCGCCAGCGTCCCCAGCACGATCAGCGCCAGGCCCAGCCACTGCACCGGCACCAGCCGGTGGCCGTACAGCAGGTAATCCAGCAGCAGCGTCACCAGCGGATAGACGAAGGCGACCACCGCGATCGCCGCCACGTGCAGGTGCCGGTAGGCGCTGTAGAACAGCACATACACTACGCCGCTGTGGATCACCCCCAGGCCGACCAGCCAGAACCAGTGGCGGCCGGGATGCAGCGCGGCGCCGCTGGAGAAGCCGGCCAGCATCGCCGCACCGACCCAGCACTGCACGGTCACCACCGCCAGCGGCCGCTCGCGGCTGATCCGCCGCGACATCAGCAACGAGGCGCCGCACAGCAGCGCGCCAAGCAAGGTCAGCGCGATCCCGCCCAGGTAGCCGCGGTCGGCGCTGGACCACAGCCGCAGCGGATCCGCCGAACAGGCCACGCCGACGAAGGCCAGCAGGGTCCAGCCCAGGTCGGTACGGCGGCTGCGCTCGCCCTGCAACAACGCCGCCAGGATCAGCATGACGAACGGGAACACGTGGTAGACCATGGTCGCCACGCCGATCGACGAACGCGCCATGCCGGCGAACAGCGCCACCCAGTTGAGCACCAGCAACACGCCACTGAGCGCCGCGTCGCGCAACAGCGCGCGCTCGCGCCACAGGCCGCGCAACTGCCCGCCGAGCAGGCCGCACACGGTCAGGAACAGCGCGCCGAACAGGCAGCGGTAGAACACCGCGGTCACCGGGTCCTGGCCGCTCTCGTGCACGAACACGCCGACCGAGCCGATCAGCACCTCGGCCAGCAGCAGCTGCCACAGTGCCCGCCGGGACGCGCCTGCGGATGTGGCGACGGCCGCGGTCACAGCGCGATGCTCCCGTGCAGGTACTGCACCGCCGCGCCACGCACCTGCACGTGGTCCGGCGTCACCCGGCAGTCCAGTTCGCCGCCGCGCGCAGACGCCTGCCACGCACGCAGGTCGCACTTGCCCAGGCGCTGCGCCCACAGCGGCGCCAGCGCGGCGTGGATCGAGCCGGTCACCGGATCCTCGGCGCCGCCGTTGGCCGGCCAGAAATAACGCGAGACGAAATCGTGCTCGCGGCCGGGCGCGGTGACCGCGACATCGCGCGGCGCCAACGCCAGCATCCGCGCCAGGTCCGGCACCACCGCGCGCACCTGGGCTTCATCCGCGTACACGGCGATGTAGGCCTGGTCGTTGCGGTACGCCGCCTGCGGCGCGATCGACAACGCCTGCGCGAGCGCCTGCGGCACCATCGCCAGCGCGGTCGGCGCCTGGTTCGGAAAGCGCAGAACGAAGCGCCCGTCGGCCTCGCGATCCACCCCCAGTTCGCCGACCGCCGCGGCGCGGAACCGCAACGGCAGCGGCGCCAGGCCCTGGGTGGCGACGACGAAGGCGCTGGCCAAGGTGGCGTGGCCGCAGAACCCCACTTCGCGCAGCGGCGAGAACCAACGGATCGCGAACGCGCCATCGGCCTCGCGCACGAAGAACGCGGTCTCCGACAGATTGTTCTCGCTGGCGATGGCCTGCATCAGCGCGTCCGGCAACCACGCCTGCAGCGGCACCACCGCGGCCGGGTTGCCGCGGAACCGCACCGTGGTGAACGCATCGACGATGAACAGCGGCAGTTGCACGCGCGGCCTCGGGAATGGGGAAGGACACGGCCAGTGTGCGCCGGGGTGGGCGACCAGCACAGAGTCAGATACGCTGCAAATCGACCGATACAGATGAGGCCGCCGCATGCGCCTGTACGAAGCCCTCGCCAGCCAGCTGCGCGACCAGATCGCGCAGGGCACGCTGCGTGCCGGCGAGCGCCTGCCGTCGATCCGGCAACTGGCCGCCGGCCACGGCATCAGCGCCGCCACCGCGGTGCAGGCCTTCCTGCAACTGGAACGCGAAGGCCGGGTGCAGGCGCGACCGCGCTCGGGCTACTTCGTGCGCGCCGCGGCCACACCGCAACCGGCCGGCGCAGGTGCCGCTACCCGGCGGCGCGCGCCGG
>NZ_AQOK01000267.1:0-3667 GCF_000364645.1 Xanthomonas sp. SHU 308
GCTTCCTGGCCACGCTCGGCCACGAGGTGCGCACGCCGATGACCGGGGTGCTGGGCATGAGCGAACTGCTGCTGGCCACGCCGCTGGACACCAGGCAGCGCCGCTACACCGAATCGATCCGCGACGCGGGCTCGCACCTGCTGCGCCTGGTCAACGATGCGCTGGACCTGGCGCGGATCGAGGCCGGGCGCCTGGAACTGGAACAGCAGCCGTTCGACCTGGGCCGGCTGATCGCCGAACTGGAGGCGATGATGGGGCCGATGGCGCGCAGCCGCGGGCTGGTCTTCGCCCTGGACAACGCCATGCCGCCGCAGGTCACCGCGCGCGGCGACGCCACGCGGGTGCGGCAGATCCTGCTGAACCTGCTCAACAACGCCATCAAGTTCACCGAGCACGGCAGCGTGCAGTTGCGGGTGGCGCCGCTACAGCCGCAGCAGGGCGTGCGCTTCGAGGTCGCCGACACCGGGCCGGGCATCAACGCCGAACAGCAGGCGCGATTGTTCCAGCGCTTCGAGCAGGCCGACGGGCCGCGTACCGCCGCACGCTACGGCGGCAGCGGCCTGGGCCTGGCGATCAGCCAGGAACTGGCGATGGCGATGGGCGGGCGCATCCAGGTCGAGAGCCGGCTGGGGCACGGCGCGCGTTTCCGCGTGGGCCTGCCGCTGCGCTGGCGTCCGGCGCAGGAACCGGCGGCGGTCCCGGTGCCGGCACCGCGCGCGCGCACCGCGCTGCGTATCCTGCTGGTCGAGGACGAACCGACCGTGGCCCAGGTGATGGTCGAACTGCTGCGCGGCCGCGGCCATCAGGTGACCTGGGCCGCGCACGGCCTGGAGGCGCTGACCGAAGCCAGCCAGGGCAGCTTCGACATCGGCCTGCTCGACCTGGACCTGCCGGCGCTCGACGGCCTGGCGCTGGCGCGGCAGTTGCGTGCGCTGGGCCATGGCTTCCCGCTGCTGGCGGTGACCGCGCGCTCCGACGGCGAGGCCGAGGCCGCCGCACGCGCCGCCGGATTCGCCGGGTTCGTGCGCAAGCCGGTCACCGGGCAGATGCTGGAAGGGGCCATCGACGCGGTGCTGGACGGGGCGCCGCCGCCGCTCTGAGTCGATGCGGGACGCGGTTGCCAGCGCCGGCGCTTATCGCCGACGATGGCGTCGGTGGCGCGGGACGGATGCCCGTCGGGGAGACAGAGGCGATGCGGTCGAGACGGATCTTGGGATGGCTGCTGCTGGCGTGGTCCGCGGTCGCCGGCGCGGCAGTGCCGCCGACGCCGCAGCCGCGCCAACTGACCGTGGCCGACGGCTTGCCGTCCAACAGCATCAATGGCTTCGCCGAGGACAAGCTCGGCTACCTGTGGCTGGCCAGCAGCGATGGCCTGGCGCGCTTCGACGGACGCGGCTACCGCATCTGGCGGATCGAGGACGGCCTGCACCACAACAAGATCTGGTCGGTGCACGTCGATGCGCAGAACCGGGTCTGGTTCGGGACCGACGGCGCCGGACTGGGCATGCTCTCGGCCGATCGCCGGCAGTTCCGCTACTACGATCGCAGCACCTATCCGCAGATCGGCTCCACCACCGTGTGGTCCATCGCGTCCACGCCGGACGGCAGCGTCTGGTTCGGGACCTCCGCCGGCGGCCTGCACCAGTTGCAGCCGGACGGCCGCCTGCGCCGCTTCATGCCGATCCCCGGCGACGCACGCAGCCTGCCTTCGGCCAGCGTCACCCATCTGGCGACCACGCCGGACGGCACCCTGTGGGTGGGCACACGCGGCGGCCTGGCGCGCTGGACCGGCCACGATTTCCAGCGCGTCGCCGCCGACGCGCTGCCGCGACCTGAAGTGCAGGGGCTGACGCCCGAGCGCGACGATACGCTGTGGGTTTCCACCCTGGGCGGGGTGCGCCTGCTGCGCGCCGACGCCAGCGTGGTGGAGCCGTACTGGCGCAACATGCCCGGCGACAGCGTGCTGGGCATGCTGGTCCACGACCGCCACGGCACGCGCTGGTTCGACACCATGGACGGGCTGGGCCGCGAGAGCGAGTCCGGCGTGATCCGCAACGTGCCGCTGTACAGCAACTCCGCGCACGGACTGGTCAAGCCGAACTGGTCGCTGGCCTTCGAGGATCGCGAGGGCGGCCTGTGGTTCGCCAGCGGCAATGCCGGGCTGTGGCATCTGCCGGCCAACTGGCAGCAGTTCTCGGTGCTGTCCTATCGGGTGGACGACCCGGAGTCGATGGGCAACCCCTACGTGCTGGCCACCGCCGCTTCCCGCGACGGCGGCGTGTGGCTGGCCGGCACGCGTGGCGTGCTGGACAAGCTCGATCCGGCCACCGGCGCCGTGCATCGGCACATGCGCGCGATGTTCGGTCTGGACTGGGCGCGGGCGATCGCCGAAGACCCGCAGGGCCGGCTGTGGGCGGCGGCCGCGGGGGCGGTGCTGCGCTACGACCCGGCCAGCGGCGAGGTCCGGCGCTGGGGCAAGGACGCCGGGGCCGATGCGCCGATGATGGACCAGGTGGATCGGATCGTCTTCAGCAGCGACCGTCACGTCTGGATCTTCAGCGACATCACCGGCGTGCAGGTGCGCGACCTCGATGGCCACGTGCTGCGCACCATGGCGCCGGGAAGCGCCGGCCTGCCTGCGGATCTGACCGTGCAGGAGGCCAGCCTCGGGCCGCAGGGCCAGCCCTGGTTGCTGGGGCAGCACGGCCTGCTCGCCTGGAGTCCGGAGCGCGCGCGGTTCGAAGCGGTGCCCGGTGCACCGCAGCGCCCGCTGAGCGCCCTGGCGATCAGCGACGGCAACGTGGTCTGGCTGGCCAGCGTCGGCTGCCTGGAGCGTTATCTGTGGGACGGCAGCCGGCTGAGCCTGCTCGACCGCATCGATGCCGAACAGGAGTTCCCGGCGCTGGCGCCGAACGGCCTGGTGGTCGATGCCAGCGGCGTGGCCTGGCTGAGCAGCGTGCGCGGGCTGATCCGGGTCGATCCGGCGAGCAAGGCGATCCGCTCCTACGGCGTGCACGATGGCCTGCCCAACCAGGAGTTCCAGATCCGTACCCTGGTGCAGGCGCGCAGCGGGCAGATCCTCGGCGGCACCCCGGACGGCGTGGTGCTGTTCGAGCCGTCGCAGGTGGTGCCGTCGCGGCGGCAGCCGCCGCTGGTGATCGAGCGCATCGGCGTGCGCCGCGGCGAGCGCGGCCTGGACCTGCTGCACGCCGACCGCATCGTGCTGCAGGAAGGCGACCGCGATCTGCACGTGGTCGCGCGCCTGCTGTCGTTCTCCGACACCGACGCCAACACCTACCGCTTCCGCCTCAGCGGCTACGACCCGGATTGGGTCGATGTGGGCGCCAGCGGCGAGCGTCTGTTCTCGCGGCTGCCGTCGGGCCACTACACCCTGGAGATGCAGGCGCGTACCGCCGACAAGGTCTGGTCGAACGTGGTCAGCCTGCACTTCCGCGTGCTGCCGCCGTGGTGGCGCAGCCCCTGGGGCATCGCCGGGCTGGCGGTGCTGGCGGTGCTGGCGCTGTGGTTGCTCGCGTACCTGTACCGGCGGCGGCTGCGCCGGCGCGCCGCCTGGCAACTGGCGGTGCACAAGCAGGAGGTGGCCGAGCAGGCCTCGCTGGCCAAGACCCGCTTCCTGGCCACGCTCGGCCACGAGGTGCGCACGCCG
>NZ_AQOK01000268.1:0-4344 GCF_000364645.1 Xanthomonas sp. SHU 308
AGCCAGGGCGGCGACGTCGCCCTGCGCAGCCGCGGCGACCTGGCCCTGGCCGGGCAGGTGGCGGCGAAGGGCGCGCTGACCGCGCAGGCCGGCGGCGCCTTGTTGCAATCGGGCACGCTGAGCGCAGGCAGCGCGCAACTGCAGGCGGCCGGCGACGTCACGTTGGACGGTGTGGTCCGCACCGATGGCGATCTGCAGCTGAGCGCCGATGGCCAGTTGCGCAGCAGCGCCACCCTGGCGGCCGGCGGCAATGCCACGCTGCATGCGCAGGGCGCATTGCTGCAGAGCGGGCAGGTGCAGAGCGGCGGCGCACTCGCGCTGGACGGCGCCAGCATCGCCCAGGCCGGCGTGCTCGACGCCGGCACCACCCTGGCGCTGCGCAGCGCCGGCGACCTGTCGCTGGCCGGCACCGTGCAATCGCGTGGCGACCTCGCGCTGAGCAGCGCCGGGGCGCTGCAGAACCAGGCCCTGGTCGTGGCCGGCGGCGCGCTCAGCGCCAACGCCAGCAGTCTCAGCAACGCCGCCGGCGCCAGCCTGTCGGCCCTGGGCGATGCCAGCCTGAGCAGCGCGACCGTGCTGTCCAACGACGGCCACCTGTACGCCGGCGGCGCGCTGGGCCTGCGCGCCGCCAGCCTTACGCAGACCGGCTCGGCCAATGCCGGCACGACGCTGACGTTGAGCGTCGATGGTGCCGTTGCCAACCAGGGCGACCTGGTCGGCGGCGGCGACGTGCAGCTCGATGCCGGCAGCCTGGCCAGCAGCGGCCAGCTCGGCAGCCAGCGCGGTCAGGTCGTGCTGAACAGCCACGGCGACGTGCAACTCGACGGCGTGGTCGTGGCCGCCGGCGCCTTGAACGCGCAGGCGCTGGGCGATCTGCAGCAGCGCGGCAGCCTGCGTGCGGCCGGCGTGCAGCTCGCTGCCGCGGGCGACCTGGGCGTGGCCGGCACCGTGCAGAGCACCGATGCGCTGCAATTGCAGGCGCAACGTGCGTTGCGCGTGGACGGCCAGGCCAGCGCGAGCGGCGCGGTCGGCGTCAACGCCGCCAGCGTCGCGTTGGGGAACGGCGCCATCCTGCAGAGCGCCACCGCCCTGCAGGTGGACACCGCCGCGCTGGACAGCCAGGGGACGCTGGACGCGGGCACCGATCTGCGCCTGCACAGCACGGGCGATATCCACCTGGCCGGCCTCGCCCAGGCCGGGCGCGATGTCGCGGTGCTTGCCGATGGTACCCTGGACAACCAGGCCAAGGTGTTCGCCGGGCGCGCGCTGCAGCTCACCGCCGCCAGCGCCCGCAACCAGGCGCAAGGCCAGTGGCTCGCGCAGACGACGCTCGACGCCAACGTGCAGGGCAACGTCGACAACGCCGGTCTGGTACAGGCCGGCCAGGCCGCGACCTTGACCGTCGGCAGCCTGCAACAGACGGGCCGCAGCTATGCCGGCGATACGTTGACCGTGCAGGCGGCCACCGCACTGATCAACAGCGGTGACCTGATCGGCAAGCACGATGTGGCGATCAGCGCCGGCAGCGTGACCAGCAGCGGCCAGCTCGGCAGCCAGGACGGACAGCTCGGCGTCGTCAGCGCCGGCGATCTGCAAGTGACCGGCACCCAGATCGCCGGCACCGCGCTGCACCTGCAGGCGGCGGGCGATCTGCTGCACGCCGGCACCAGCAAGGCGCAGTCCGTGCAACTGGAGGCGGGGCGCGATCTGAGCATGGCCGGCACGGTGCAAAGTGCGTCGACCCTGCAGGCGCAGGCGCAACACGCGCTGCAACTGGACGGGCAGGCGCTGGCCGGCGGCAGCGTGCAGCTGCGCGGCGCCAGCGTCGGCACCGGCAGCGCCGCGGTGCTGCAGAGCACCGCGGCCATCGCCGTGGACGGTGGCAGCATCGACAGCCGGGGTGCGCTCGACGCCGGCACCGACCTGACCCTGCACAGCCAGGACGCGCTGCGCTTGGCCGGCATCGCCCAGGGCGGCAACGATGTGCGGCTGACTGCCGCCGGTGCGTTCGACAACAGCGCCCGCGTGGTGGCCGGGCGCGATCTGCAGGTGCAAGCGGCGAGCGCGGTCAACCGCGCTGCCGGCACGCTGGCCGCCGGCCGCGGGCTGGATCTGCACATCGATGGCTTGCTCGACAACGCCGGCCTGCTGCGCGGCGAACAATCGCTGCAACTGCAGGCGGGCAGCCTGCAGCACAGCGGCACGCTCTCCACCGGCCAGGCGCTGACGCTGCGCAGCAGCGGCGCGATGGACAACCGCGGCAACGTGATCGCCGGCGGCGACCTGCTGGTGGACGTGGGCAGCCTCAGCAACAGCGGCCAGCTCGGCAGCCAGAACGGACAGGTCACGCTCACCAGCCAGGGCGACCTGCAGCTGGGCGGCAGCGTGATCGCCGCGCAGGCACTGAACGCCACCGCGCTGGGCGACCTGCGCCTGGATGGCGTGGCCAAGGCGCGCGCGATCGCCCTGAGCGGGCGCGATGTCGGCGTCGCCGGCGGGTTGCAGAGCGCGACCAACGCCACGCTGCAGGCGCAACGCGCGCTGCGCATCGATGGCCAGGCCCTGACCACCGGCGATCTGCAACTGCAGGGCGCCAGCGTCGCCACCGGCAACGCGGCGGTGCTGCAGAGCGCGGCCGGCGCCATCACCCTGCACGGCGGCAGCATCGACAGCCGCGGCACGCTCGACGCTGCCATCGATCTGGCCCTGCGCAGCGATGGCGCCCTGGCTATCGCCGGCGTGGCCCAGGCCGGGCGCGACGTCGCGCTCGCCGCAGGCACCCAACTGACCAATGCCGCACAAGTGCTGGCCGGCCGCGACCTCAGCGTCGCCGCCGCCGGCATCGGCAATGCCCAAGGCGGCAGCCTCGCCGCGAAGGGCGCGCTGGCTCTGACCACCGCCGGCACCCTCGCCAACGCCGGCACCCTGCAGTCCGGCCAGGCCATGACCCTGCAGGTCGGCGATCTGCAGCACAGCGGCCAGGCCTACGCTGGCGACACGCTGAGCCTGCACGCCAGCGGCGCCATCGACAGCCAGGGCGAACTGATCGCCAAGCGCGACCTGCAACTCGACGCCGCACGCATCGCCAGCACCGGCCAGCTCGGCAGCCAGAGCGGACAGGTGGCGCTGACCAGCCAGGGTGATCTGACATTGGGCGGCACCGTCGCCGCCGCCACCGCACTCAGCGCGCAAGCGCAGGGCGATCTGCTGCAGACCGGCACGCTCAGCGCACAGGCGCTGGACCTACGCGCTGGGCGCGACCTGTCGCTTGGCGGCCAACTCGCCACCACGCAGGGATTGCAGGCACACGCGCAGCGCGACCTGCAGGTAAACGGCAGCGTCAGCGCCGGCCAGGACGCCACCCTGCAGGCCGGCGGCACCCTGCGCAGCGGCAGCCAGAGCGTGCTGCACAGCGCCGGCGCGCTGCAGTTGAGCGGCGCGGCCATCGACAGCCAGGGCACCGTCGATGCCGGTACCACGCTGGCGATGACCAGCACCGGCGACCTCACCCTCGGTGGCCTGGTGCAGTCCGCTTCGACGCTCGACCTGCGCGCAACCGGCGCGCTCAACAACGCCGCCCAGGTCGTCGCCGGTAGCGACCTGACGCTCACCGCCGCCAGCGCCACCAACGGCAGCAGCGGCCTGCTCGCCGCCTTGGGCAACGGCACCTTCACCGTGAGCGGCCTGCTCAGCAACGCCGGCGCGCTGCGTGCGCGCCAGCGCCTGCAACTGGATGTCGGTTCGCTGCAGCAGACCGGCCGCAGCTACGGCGTGCAGCGCCTGGCGCTGACCGCCAATGGGGCGGTCGACAACCGCGGCGACCTGATCGCCGGCAGCGCCCTGCGCGTGCAGGCGGCCAGCGTCGCCAGCAGCGGCCAGCTCGGCAGCGAGACCGGCGACGTGGCCCTGGTCAGCCAGGGCGATCTGAATCTCGGCGGCACCCTGGCCTCGGCCGGCGCCTTCAGCGCACAGGCCGGCGGTGCGCTGACCCAGAGCGGCGCCCTCAGCGCCGCGACCACGCTGCAACTGCAATCGCACGGCGACTTGACCGTAGCCGGTACCCTCAACGCCAACCAGGTCGTGCTCGGCAGCGACGCCAGCGTGCTGCAGCACGGCACCGTCAGCGGTGCAGATGTCGCGCTGCAGGGCCAGCGTATCGACAACGCCGGGCAGACCCTGTCCAGCGATAACCTGCGCCTGAGCGGCGGCAACGTCGCCATCGGCGGTGTGGCCGCGGCCGGCGTGCGCGCCGATGGCAGCCTCGGCAACAGCGGCGCGCTGACCCTGCATGCCGATGGCACGCTCAGCGCCAGCGGCCGCCTGATCGCCGCCGGCAACCTCGCC
>NZ_AQOK01000269.1:0-9238 GCF_000364645.1 Xanthomonas sp. SHU 308
CCTTCGGGGCACCTTCCCCCGAAAAGGGGGCCATGGTCGCGAGGGGAGAAGGGAAGCGCTCGCGCCTCAGTCGAAACACGCGCGGTACGCGGCCAGTGCCGCGCGCGGATCGGGCGCATCGAACACGCCGCTGATCACCGCCAGCAGATCGGCGCCGGCCGCCACCAGCGGCGGCGCGTTGTCCGGCGTGAGGCCGCCGATCGCCACGCGCGGCAGGCCCAGCGCTGCCGCATCCCGCAGCAGTTCGGGCGCGGCGCGGCGCGTGGTGACCTTACTGCGGGTAGGAAAGAACGCGCCGAAGGCGACGTAGCTGGCGCCTGCTGCCGCGGCGCTGCGGGCCAGGGCCAGGTCGTCGTAACAGGAGGCGCCGATCAATGCGTGCGGCCCGAGCGCGGCGCGCGCGGCGGCCAGATCGCCGTCGTCCTCGCCCAGGTGCACGCCGGCCGCGCCCACCGCCTGCGCCAGCGCGACGTCGTCGTTGACGATCAGCGGCACGCCGGCCTGTGCGCACAGCGTTTGCAGCGCCGCGGCCTGCTCGCGCCGTTGCGCCGCGTCGGCGCGCTTGTTGCGGTACTGCAGCCAGGTCACGCCTTGGTCCAGCAGCGGCGCCACCCGTGCCAGCAGACGCGCGCCGTCGGCCTCGTCTGGGGTGATCAGGTACACGCCGCGCGGCGCCGGGGATGCGTTCATGGCCAAGCCTTCCGATGCGTCGGCGGCGATGGGACAATGCCGTTCCGACTGTGACCTGCGATTATCCAATGAGCGACGCCAGCGCCACCACCTATCGCACCTGGATGTGCGTCGTCTGCGGGTTCATCTACAACGAGGCCGACGGCCTGCCGGAAGAAGGCATCGCCCCCGGCACCCGCTGGGACGACGTGCCCGACACCTGGACCTGCCCGGACTGCGGCGTGACCAAGGACGATTTCGAGATGGTGGAGATGGATTGACGCCTGGGATTGGAGAATGGGGAATCGGGAGTGGGACAGCGACTCCCGTGCCTTGCAGGCTTCACACGGCGGCCAGTTTCAAGGCTGGCAGGCAGACATCGCGAGGCCGGGTGGTCGGATCGCAAGGCCGATACTCGGGAGAGCCGCATGTCCGCCGACGTTCGATGATCGATTCGGTCGGTTATCCATGACGGCTTGATCAGGTCAGCAACCTCTGAGCCTCAGGGCATGCGCTTTTCCCATTCCCGATTCCCCTCTCCCCATTCCCAGCGTCAATGCATCCGCTGCGCGCGCGCGCTCAGTTCCACCAGGCGCTCGCGGATGGGCAAGGCGTCGGAGGCTTCGGGGTTCAATTGCAGGTAACGGCCCAGGTCGCGCCGTGCGCCGGGGACGTAATCCATCTGCAGGTAGGCCATGCCGCGGTCGCGCAGGGCTTCGGGCTGGTCCGGCATCAGCTTGAGCACGCGGTCGGCGCTGCGCGCGGCGCGGTCCCACTCGTCGCGTTCGGCATACAGGCCATGCAGGTTGCGCAGGACCCGGGCAAGGATCGCGCGGTGCGGCGCCGGGTCCAGGATCTGCAGCAGGGCGCGGTCGTCCGGGCTTTCGCCGCCCATGTGCGGTCGCGCGCGCTCGCGCAGTTCCTCCACCGCCAGCGGACGCCCGCCGTTGAACGGGTCCATCACCAGCAGGCCGTCGTCCACCGGCAGGCGCACCAGGAAATGCCCGGGGAAGGACACGCCGTCGAGCGGGATGTCCAGGCGCCGCGCCACGTCCATCTGCACCAGCGCCAGCGAGATCGGGTTGCCCAGGCGCCGCTCGAACACCTGGTTCATGTAGCTGTTGCGCGGGTCGTAATACTCGTCGTGGTTGCCGCTATAGCCCAGTTCTTCGAACAGGTGGCGATTGATCGCCGCCATCTTCAGCGGCCACTGCTCGATCATCGCCACCTCGTGCCGCAGGTGGTCGGCATGACTCTGCGCCAGGGTGTCGTAATGGGCGGCGTCCAGCTCCGGATACTCGTCGCGGGCGATCAGCAGCGCGGTCGCCAGCAGCGGCAGGGCATCGTCATCCAGCGCGGCCAGGGTATTCCAGCTCGGCAATGTCAATGGGGCGGCCATGGCCCAAGACTGGCGGCAAAGCCGGGCCCGATCAAGTCCGGCCGTTCCCGACAGCGGTGTCGGGTTCAGCGCCGTGGTCGCGGGGCCTTTTCCCGACGCCGCCGGCACCGTTGACGGATCAGTGGCCCTGAGGAATTCCCGGGCCGAAACGCAGTTCGGTGCCGTCCTGCAGCTTCAACTGCTCGGCCTGGCCGGCGTTGAGTTCGAGCACGTAGCGCGCCGGCGCGTTGCTCGGGTAGGGCGGGCAGGCGTCGCCGGCCGAGCACGGCGGCACGTCGCGCTGCTGCGCCACCAGCTTGCGCTGGTTGTCGAAGTACAGGATGTCCAGCGGGATCTTGGTGTTCTTCATCCAGTACGCCTGCGGTTCCTCGCGGTCGTGGATGAACAGCATGCCGTGGTCGGTTTCCATCTGGTCGCGGAACATCAGCCCGCGCGCGCGGGTCGCATCGTTCTGCGCCAGTTCCACGTCGTAGCGATGTCCGCCCAATTCCACCCAATGGTCGCCACCGGCGCTGGCGCAGCCGCTGAGGGCGAGCAGGAGAAGGACGCAGAGCGCGCGGAAGAGGGACATGGGCGGACCAGGGCAGGGAGGACAGCGCGCACCTTGTTGCAAGGTGCGCGTGGCGTCAAGAGCGGGGATTGGGGATTCGGGATTGGGGATTCGTAAAAGCCGAGATCCTTGCCTTTGCGAATCCCTAATCCCGAATCCCCAATCCCGCGCGCGCCAGCGCGCGTCAAAAGACGCGCGGCGGCTCGCCACCGACGATCACCACGTCGGCCGGGCGGCGTGCGAACAGGCCGACGCAGACCACGCCCGGGATCTGGTTCAGTTCGCGCTCCAGCGCCACCGGGTCGGTAATCGACAGGTGGTGCACGTCCAGCACCACGTTGCCGTTGTCGGTGATCACGCCGTCGCGCCAGACCGGCTGGCCGCCGGTGCGCGCCAGGATCTCGCGGGCGACCAAGCTGCGCGCCATCGGGATCACTTCGATCGGCAGCGGGAACGCGCCCAGGGTCTGCACCTGCTTGCTCGGGTCGACGATGCAGATGAAGCGCTCGCTGGCCTCGGCGATGATCTTCTCGCGGGTCAGCGCGGCGCCGCCGCCCTTGATCAGACACTTGTTCGGATCGCACTCGTCGGCGCCGTCCACGTACAGCGACAGGTTGCCGGTGTGGTTCAGCTCCAGCACCTCGATGCCGTGCTGGCGCAGGCGCGCGGTGCTCTGCTCGGAACTGGACACCGCACCCTTGATGCGGTGGCCGATGCGGCCGAGCGCGTCGATGAAATAGGCAACAGTGGAGCCGGTGCCGACGCCGACGATCATCCCGTCCTGGACGTAGTCGATGGCTTTCTCGGCGGCAAGACGTTTGGCTTCTGACATTGGAAGAGCTCGGGAGTGGGGATTCGGGATTGGGGATTCGTTGAAGCGGCAGACGGGTGGGAACGGAGGTAAATCCCCAATCCCCAATCCCGAATCCCGGCTATTCGAGCGAAAGCAGCAGCTTCCACTGCGCGGCGCTGACCGGGAACACCGACAGGCGGTTGCCGCGGGCGACCAGCGGGAAGCCCTCGCCCAGCGCGTCGGCGTGCTGCTTGATCTCGTCCAGGGCGATGGTGCGCGCCAGCTTGCGTTCGAACGCCACGTCCACCAGGTACCAGCGCGGCTGCTCCGGGGTGGCCTTGGGGTCGTGGTAGTCGGAGGACGGGTCGAACTGGGTGGCGTCGGGGTAGGCCTGGCTGGCCACGCGGGCCACGCCGACGATGCCCGGCACCTTGCAGTTGGAGTGGTAGAACAGGATGCCGTCGCCGACCTTCATGCCGTCGCGCATGAAGTTGCGCGCCTGGTAGTTGCGCACGCCGTTCCAGGGTTCGGTGCCGACCCGCTGCAGGTCGTCGATTGAGAAGGCGTCCGGTTCGGACTTCATCAGCCAATAGCGGGTGCGTGCGGTCATGCGGGGGAATCGTGCGCGGTCGACAGGGTGAGGGATTCGGTGCAGACCGCGTCCAGCGCGACGTCCCAGACCGCCAGCGGCAAGGCCGCGACCTGTTGCGCGTCGAAGGCGGCCCCGACCAGCCAGGGCGGCGGGGCCTGCCGCTGGCGGAAAGCGAAGCTGCGATCATACCAGCCGCCTCCCATGCCCAGGCGGCCGCCGGCGGTGTCGAAGCCGACCAGCGGCGTCACCACCAGCGCCATCTGCGCCGGCGTCAGGGTCGTGGCCGGGTCGACGTCGGGCTCGGGGATGCCATAGCGGTTGGCGCGCAGCGGCTGACCGGGACGCCACGGCGCGAAGCGCAGTGTGTCGCCGCTGAGCACCGGCAGGCAGTACTGCACCGCCTCCGGCAGCGACAGTTGCCAGCGGTGCAGCGCGATCTCCCCGTCCATCGCCCAGTAGCCGCCGACATGGCCGTGCTGCGGCGCGAACGGCAGGTCCAGCAGTCGCTGCGCCAAGGCGTCGGCGGCGGCCAGGCGCACGGGCGCGGTAAGCGCGCGGCGGCGCGCGCGCAGGTCCTGGCGCAGGGAGTCGCGGTCGTCGGCAGTCATCTGGCAGGGGTGGCGAGAGAGGTCGCTATTGTCGGCGCCGGCGCGCGCACTGACCAGCAGGCGCGCGCCGCTGCGGCGATCACGCGTAGAGCGCCACCGTCTGCCGGCCCCACAGCACCAGCCGCCCGGCCGTATCCCAGATCTGCATGTCCTGCAGCGAGTAGCCGTCCTCGGCATGGCGGCTGGCCGAGCGCAGCAGGAACCACTCGCCGGCGCTGGCCGGTTGCGGGAAGTCCAGGCTCCAGGTCATCGAACTGACCGGCGCCGGCTCGGTGAAGCAGGTCATCGCGGCCGGCGGCAGACAGTCGCCCAGCGCGACCAGGGCCACGCTCGGGTCCACGCCGGCGGCGTCGCGATGGCGCGCCCAGACCAGCAACTCCGGATCGGCTGCGGCGGACAGCGGCAGCGCGCCGCCGGCCAGGCGCATGTCGAAGTTGGCGACGAAGGCCGGCGTCGCCGCGCTGTCGGCGATCGGCGTTGCTTCGTCGGGACCGACGACCGCCGGCCGCGCCGGCAGGAAGTCATGGGCGATGCGGCTGGGCCGCGGCTGCGCGAACAGCAAGGCTGCGCGCAGGGCGACCTGCCCGTCGGCCAGACAATCGACGCCCACGGAGGTGGCGGACTTGCCCTGGCGCAGCACCTGCGCATCGAAGCGCAGGCTGCCGTCGGCGGGGCCGACGAAGCCGATGTGCGCCGACTTCAGCGGCGGCAACGCGGACGGTGCCGTGCGCAGCGCGGTCTGCAGCGCCAGCGCCGCGGACAGGCCGCCGAAGGCGGTGCGGCCTTGCCGCCAGCTGGCGGGGACGTCGAATCCCGCGGCGGGGTCGAAGCGGTCGAGGATCTGGGCGAGCGTCGGCAATCCGGGATCTCCGTGATGGGGAAACCAGTATCCCGGGTTTCGGTCGGTGCGAGAACGCGTGGCACCTGCAATGCGCCGGCGGCGACGGCGTGGTGAAGACGCACGCTGCGTACGCACAAAAGGAAACGGCGCCTTGCGGCGCCGTTTCCTGGAAAAATTGCATTCTCCGCCGTGACGATGCGTGCGAAACGACCTTGAACCCGGGGTTCAAGTGGGATGGCTGGAGAATCATCGGGCTTCCCGCTACGAGGCGGACCTGCACTCCCGATTCCGTCGCCACCCCGTGGTCGTCATTAAGGGACAAGGCGAATGTTTGCACACGCTGTCGTTCACAGCAGAGAACGCAAGTGGAGTATAGCGCCGTGATCGCGCTTGGCTAGTCCGTTCGTCGGTCCTTCGGTACGTTGCAATTCACGTTGATGATCGCAGCGCCATGTGCGGATCAGCGCGTCGTATCGACCACGCTGTCCAGGCGGCGATTGAGATCGGCGAGTGTGCGCGCCATCTCGCGTTCGCGCTGCCCCTGTTCGTCGCGCAGTTGCTGCAACTCGTGCGCCAGGTTCAACGCCGCGAGCACGGCGACGCGGTCCACCGCGGCCATGCGGTTGCTGCCGCGCACCTCGCGCATCTTCGCGTCGAGCAGGCGCGCGGCGGCGAGCAGGCCATCGCGTTCTTCGGCCTCGACGCCGACGGTGTATTCGCGGTCGAGGATGCGGACGCTGACCGGCTCGCTCACGTGTGCTGCTCCAGGGACTTCAGCCGGGCGATCATCGCTTCCACGCGCGAACGCGCCTGTTCGTTCTTGGTCAGCAACTGCGAGCGCTCGCCGATCAGGTGTTCCTGCTGCTGGCGCAGGCTGCGGTTCTCGTCGGAGAGGCGCTGGCAGCGCTCGACCAGCGTTTCCACGCGTGCGGCAAGGGCGCGAAGCTCGGCGAGGGCGTCAGGGCTGTCCATGGCGCTCACGATAGGCATGCGCCCGAGGGGCGGTCAAGACGCCGCGCGGCGGCGCCATGGCCGGCGCTCAGGCAGGCAGCCGCAGCGGTTGCTGCAGCAGGCGCAGGCAGGCGTCCGGCTCCAGCGCCGGCGCCACCAGGTGGCCCTGGATCTCGTCGCAGCCGTGCGCGCGCAGGAACGCCAATTGCCCGGCGTCCTCGACGCCCTCGGCCACCACCTTCAGCGCCAGCGAGTGGCCCATCGCGATGATGGTGCTGGTGATCGCCTCGTCGTCCGGGTCGCGGGTGAGGTCGCCGATGAATTCCTGGTCGATCTTCAGGGTGTTGATCGGCAGCCGCTTCAGGTAGGCCAGCGACGAATAGCCGGTGCCGAAGTCGTCGATGGCCAGGGTCAGCCCCAGCTTGCGGCAGGCGCGCAGCAGCTCGGCGTTCTTGCCGACCTGCGACATCACCACGCTCTCGGTCAGTTCCAGTTCGATGTTGGCCGCCGGCACGCCGGTTTCGGCGAGGATCCCGGCCATCAGTTCCGGCAGGTTGCCGCGCTCGAGCTGGATCGCCGAGACGTTCACCGACATGCACAGGTCGGTCAGCCCCATCCGCCGCCAGTCGCGCAGCGCGCCGCAGGCCTGGCGCAGCACCCATTCGCCGATCTCCAGGATCAGCCCGGTCTCCTCGGCCAGCGGGATGAACTGGCTGGGCGAGACCGGCCCGAAATCGGCGCTGTGCCAGCGCAGCAGCGCTTCCACGCCGACCACCCGCTGCGTGCGCAGCGAGTAGCGCGGCTGGTAGACCAGCTTCAGTTCCTGATCCAGCGGGATCTTGCGCAGCGTGCTGGCCAGGGTGGCGCGGTGACGGGTGGCCTCGTCCATGCGCGCCGAGTACACCTGCGCGTTGCGGCGCCCGGCGGCCTTGGCCTGGTACATCGCGGTATCGGCGTGCTTGAGCAGCTCGCTCGGCAGCAGCGCGTGCTGCGGGAACAGGGAGATGCCGATGGAGGTGGAGACCGCGACCTCGCGGCGTTCGTCCAGCCGCAGCGGCGCCTCGAACGCGGCGAGCACGCGGGCGGCCACCGCCTCGGCCTCGCCCTGGCTGACGATGTCCTCGACCACCACGGTGAATTCGTCGCCGGCCAGGCGCGCCACCGTGTGCTGCGGTCCCACCGCCTGCTGCAGGCGTTCGGCCACCGCGCGCAGCACGCGATCGCCGATCGCGTGGCCGAGCGAATCGTTGATGTCCTTGAAGCGGTCCAGGTCCAGGAACAGCACCGCGACCGAGCCGGCCTGGCGCCGCGCCCGCACGATCGCTCGCGCCAGGCGTTCGGACAGCAGCGCGCGGTTGGGCAGGCTGGTCAGCGTGTCGTAGTTGGCCAGATAGCGCAGTTCCTGCTCGGCGCGCTTCTGCTCGGTGATGTCTTCCAGTACCACCACCTGAAAGCTCTGGCGGCCGTCGGCGTCGACCACGGTATTGCGGCGCAGGTGGCAGAGGATCTCCTGGCCGTCCTTGCGCCGCTTCCAGGCCTCGCCGCGCCAATGCCGGCCGTGGTCGGCCACCGGGGCCGCCGGCGTTTCCGGCGCGTGGTCGATCAGCGCCATCGGCTGGCCCAGTACCTCGCGCTCGCTGTAGCCGGTGATGCGGGTGAAGGCCGGGTTGACCGAGATGAAGCGGCGGTCCTCGTCGAGCACGGCGACCGCCTCGCCCATGCTGCGCAGCACTTCGGCGGCGATGCGCCGTTCCAGGTCGGCCTGGCGGTGCGAGGTGATGTCGCGTGCGGTGCCGGCGAGCCGGCGCGGCGCGCCGTTGGCGTCGTAGTCGACCACGCGGCCGCGCACCCGCGCCCAGTGCCAGACCCCGTCGCCGGCCAGGTCCACCCGGTACTCGGCGGTGTAGATCGCGGTCAGGCCCTGCAGGTGTTCCTGCAGCACCTGCCGCGCCTGCTGCACGTCGTCGGGATGGATCCGCAGCGGCTCGTTCTCGCGGATCACCAGGCCGATGTCCTGCGCGTGCGGCGTGGCCTCGTCGGCGCGCATCAGCCGCAACCTGCGCTGTTGCAGGTCGTAATCCCAGAAGTGTTCGCCCGAGGCCCACAGCGCCAGCTTCAGGTGCTGGTCGCGCTGCTGCAGTTGCGCGTGCCGTTGCAGTTGCTCGCGCAGGCGCCGACGCGAACGCAGCGCGAACAGCGCCGCCACCCCGCCGGCCGCCAGCGCGGCGAGCGCGACCAGCGGCCATGCGGCCAGCAAGGTCTCGCCGAACAAGGCGAGGCCGGTTCTTTCCGCAGCTCCTGCAGCAACGTGCTCCAATGGCATGGCGGAAAGTGACTTCTGTCAAAGAACGGGTGGTGGAGTGTAGGCGCGTGCCGGAAGCCACCACAAGCGGCGGCGCACACGCGGTTGCTACACTGCGCAGTCCCGATTCCGCCGCAGGCCTCGACAGGCCCGCGGCCAGCGCCCGACAGGCTTGCTCCATGACCGAACTTCCTACTGCCGACCAGATCGCCGATGCCAGCCGGACGCTTGGCCTGGCTGCGTCGGCGGCCGAACTGCACGGCGGCCTGTGCGGCTGGCTGGCCGGCGGCGGCGCCGAATTGCCGGCATGGCCGGCGGCCGTGCTCGCCGACGCCAGCCTCGCCGCGCCGCGCCCCGGCGATGCGCTGGACCGCCTGCGCGAGGCCACGACTGCGCAACTGAACGACCGCGATTTCGGCTTCGACCTGGTGCTGGCCGATGCCGGCGCGCCGCTGCCCGAGCGCGCCGACGCGCTGTTCGACTGGTGCCGCGGCTTCCTCGGCGGCTTCGGCCTGGCCGCAGGGGCTGCGCCA
>NZ_AQOK01000270.1:0-4388 GCF_000364645.1 Xanthomonas sp. SHU 308
CCGAGGAAGGGCAGGAGGCGCTGCAGGACGTGGCGCGCCTGGCCCAGGCCAGCGCCGACGATTTCGACAGCGGCGACGAGGACGAGGACGCGCTGGCCGAGATCGAGGAGTTCGTGCGCGTGGCGGTGCTGCTGCTGCACAGCGACTGCGTGCTCGGCCCGCGCCACCGGCAGCGCCTGAACTGATGAAGCGGCTCACCGGGATTTCCTCCGGCGAGTACGTGCGCCGGCGCCGTCATTTGATGGACATGGCCGGCGAGCAGGCCATCCTGGTGCTGCCCAGCGCACCGGAGCGGGTGCGCAGCCACGACACGCACTACCCGTACCGGCAGGATTCGGACTTCTGGTATCTGTGCGGGTTCGCCGAGCCGGACGCGGTGCTGGTGCTGGTGCCCGGTCGCCGCCATGGCGAGGCGCTGCTGTTCTGTCGCGAACGCGACCCCGAGCGCGAAGCCTGGGACGGCCCGCGGGCGGGCCAGGAAGGCGCGGTCGAGCGCTACGGCATGGACGATGCCTATCCGATCGACGACCTCGACGAGATCCTGCCCGGGCTGCTGGAAGGCCGCTCGCGGGTGTATTACCACTTCGGCCGCGACGTCGATTTCGACCTGAAGCTGATCGGCTGGGTCAAGCGTGTGCGCGAGCAGGTGCGGCACGGCGCGCAGCCGCCGCACGAGTTCCTGGAACTGGGCCATCTGCTGCACGAACAGCGCCTGTTCAAATCGCGCGACGAGATCGCGCTGATGCAGGTGGCCGCCGACCTCAGCGTGGCCGGGCACCGCGCGGCGATGCGGCTGGCGCGGCCGGGCGTGCACGAATACCAACTGCAGGCCGAGATCGAGCGCGAATTCCGCGCCGGTGACGCCTGGCCGGCCTACGGCAGCATCGTCGGCAGCGGCCACAACGCCTGCGTGCTGCATTACCGCGCCAACGCCGCGCGCCTGCGCGACGGCGACCTGGTGCTGGTCGATGCGGGCGCCGAATACCGCGGTTATGCCGCCGATATCACCCGCACCTTCCCGGCCAACGGCCGCTTCAGCGCCGAACAACGCGCGCTGCACGATCTGGTCGGTGCCGCGCATGCGGCCGCGCTGGCGCAGGCGCGCCCGGGCGTGGCCTACGAGGCCGGACACCTGGCCGCGGTGCAGACCCTGACCGAAGGCCTGCTGCGGCTGGGCCTGCTCAAGGGCAGCGTCGAGCAGAACCTGGCCAGCGGCGACTACCGGCGCTTCTACCGGCACAAGACCGGGCACTGGCTGGGCCTGGACGTGCACGACGTCGGCGACTACCGGCTGGCCGGCGAATCGCGCCTGCTCGAACCGGGCATGGTGTTCACCATCGAACCCGGCCTGTACGTGTCGCCGGACGACAAGGACGTGGACCCGAAGTGGCGGGGCATCGGCATCCGCACCGAGGACGACGTGCTGATCACCGACGACGGCCATCGCGTGCTCACCGATGCCCTGGCGCGCAGCGCCGAGGAGATCGAGGCGTGGATGGCTGGGAATGGGGAATAGGGAAACGGGAATGGGAAAAGCGGTCGCCGCGCGCGGAAAGGTCGGCTAGCAGACCTGGCGCGTTTGCCGTTGCGAATCCCCAATCCTGATTCCCCAATCCCGGCGGCGGCCGTCAGGCCGCCGCGGCAGACTGACGCCGCCCCCTTGCGTGCAGGCGGCCGGTTGCGCACAGTGACCGGCTGAACAAGGGGGATTCATGAAGATGTGGATGCGATGCCTGCTGGCGGCAGGACTGTGCGTGGCCGTCGCAGCGCAGGCGCACGCGCAGCAAGTGGCCGCGCCGGCGGCGCCAGCCGATGCTGCGCCCGCGGCGACGCAGGCACCTGTGCCTGCTGCGGTGCCCACGCTGGCGCTGGACGATCTAGAGACGTTGCTGTCGCTGCGCGCTGCGCCGGAGGTCCGCGCGCAGATGCTGGCGCAGGTCGTCGCGCTGGCGGGTAAGGGCGATGGCGCCTCGGCGTACGTGTTGGGCGTGCTCTACCGCAATGGCGAGGCGCATCCGGCGCATCTGGTGCCGCGCGACCTGGACACGGCCCGCTACTGGCTGGAGCGCTGCCTGGGCATGCCGCGCTGCCCGCTGCTCGCGTTGGCGTCGCTGGCCGAGCTGGAACTGTCCGCCGGCAATGCCAAGCCGGCGCTGCAATGGGCGCAGGGCTGGGTGGCGCTGGACCGCGAGTTCACCACGCGGGCGCGCGAGATCGAAGGCCGCCGTGTGCGGCCCAGTCAGCGCAATCGCGATACCGCCTACCATGCCTACCTGCTGGAGCGCTGCTATGCGGCGATGCCGAGCGGCGACCGCGACGCGATCGGCCTGGCCTGGTTCAACGCGTTCCGCGTGCAGTGGGGCCGGGTCCTGGACCGGATGCTGTTCGCGCAGCTCGATGCGCTGCAGGCGCAGGATGGCGAGGAGGCTGGCGGGCTGACTGCGCGTGCCGAGAATCAACGGCGCAAGACCGTGCTGGACAGCCCGATGGACCTGCCGGTCACGCCAGCGTTGAGCCTGTTCCTGATGCGCGGCGATCCGCAGGGCGGACGTCCCGAGTCCGCCCTGGTGCTGGAGGCGCTGCCTTCGCCGAACGCGGCACGTGGACTCGAAGCGCTGGCACGCGATTTCAAGACCGCGCCGTATCCGGCCGCCGCCGGGCAGCGCCGCTACGACCTGATCCCGATGAGCTTCAATCGCGGCCCGTACGCGTTGACCGGCAAGTGACCGTGGCGGCGGCCATCAGGCCGCCGCAAACGCCGGTCGCGTCAGGTTCTCGGGTGCGTCCTCGGTGCACACCACTTCGTCCTCGATGCGGATGCCGCCGTAGGGCTTGAACTGCGCCACCCGCGCCCAATCGACGCTGCCGCCATGGCCGGCCTGCTTGAGCTCGTCCAGCAGCATGTCGATGAAGTACAGCCCCGGCTCGATCGTCACCACCATGCCTGGTTCCAGGGTGCGGGTCATGCGCAGGTAGGGATGGCCGTCGGGGCGTTCGATGCGGCCGCCGCGGTCGCTGGCGGCGAAACCGGCGACGTCGTGCACCTGCAGGCCGATCGGGTGGCCCAGGCCGTGCGGGAAGAATGCGGCGCTGACGCCGGTGGCCACCGCGGTTTCCGGCGACACGGTGAGCACGCCGGCGTCCTTCAGCACGCCCATCAGCGCAAGGTGCGCGTCCAGGTGCAGTTGCCGGTAGTCGACGCCGGCGCGCACGTGCTGGCCCATGCGCTGCTGCGCGGCGTCCACCGCGTCGATCAGTGCCTGGAACTCGCTGCCGCGATCGGCGGCGTAGGTGCGGGTGATGTCGCTGGCGTAGCCGTGCGCCGAGGCGCCGGCGTCGATCAGGAAACTGCGCAGCGGCGTCGGTGCCTGCCGCTGCAGTTCGGTGTAGTGCAGCACGGCGCCGTGTTCGTTCAATGCCACGATGTTGCCGTACGGCAGTTCGTTCGCATCCTGGCCGACCGCGGCGCAGTAGGCCATGTGGATCTCGAACTCGCTGCGGCCGTCGCGGAACGCGGCCTCGGCGGCGCGATGGCCGCGCACGGCCGAGTGCTGCGCCTGGCGCATCAGTACCAGCTCGTACGGCGTCTTGTAGGCGCGGTGGTATTCCAGGTAGTCCAGCACCGCCGGCGGGTTGTTCGGCACGTAGGCGCCCAGCGCGCTCTGCGGCTCGCCGAGGATCGCGCTGCGCGCGGCGTCCGGCAGCAGCGCCAGCGCCTCGTCCGGGGTGCGGATCAGATGGATGTCGCAGTGCTCCACCCACCAGCCGCTGGGCGCATCCGGCACCACGTGCCAGTAGTCGCGCGGCTGGTGGAAGATCACCTGCGGGCGGCGCCCCGGCGTGTACACCAGCCAACTGTGCGGCACCCGCGTCAGCGGCAGCCAGGCCTTGAACTGCGGGTTCACCGCGAACGGATAGTCGCGATCGTCGAACACCTGGTAGTGCAGGGTGCCGCTCGGGACCACCAGGTGGTCGAAGCCACCGCGCGCCAGCGCTTCGTCGGCGCGTCGGGTCAGGGTGCGCAGGTGGTCGGGATACAGGGCGCTTGGATCGTGCTGGGGCATGGCGGCGGACTCGTTCGGCGATGCGGAAACGGGGGCGCCAAGTGTGCCGGAAACGGTGCAGGCGTGTGGACGTGCACGGACGGCCTATGCATGGCATGCGATGCCGAAGCTACGCCGGCGACGCGGGGCTTTGTCGATCCGCCGGAGACTCTTTGCGGCCGATCGCGCAACGGCCGCGAATGGCCGTCGCAGGAGCGGCTTCAGCCGCCACCGAGGCGTTCCCGGGAATGCCGGTCGCGGCTGATCCCGTCACAGGGACCAGTAGCCACACCAGCGAGGTTGATGCCGCTAGCTGTGATCTCTCAGTAGGTTGTTCATCCGGGG
>NZ_AQOK01000271.1:0-2090 GCF_000364645.1 Xanthomonas sp. SHU 308
ATCCCAAAAAAATACCGCTGAATGTCGATACAGCCTAGAACCGGTAGGTCAGCGCCAGGGCGGTGTTGCGGGGCGCGCCATAGTAGCCCTGCGCCCAGTATAGGCTGTTGATGTACTTGCGGTCGGTGACGTTGTAGACGTTGAGGGTGGCGCTGAACTGCGGGGTGATGGCGTACTGCGCCATCAGCCCCAGCAGCGCATAGCTGCCCTGGCGGGTGTAGATGGGATTGCCGGCGGTGTCCACGGCCTCCTGGTCGCGGACGATGGCGTCCTGCCAGGTCAGGGTCGCGCCCAGCTGCAGCGCCTCCCATTGCGGCACGGTGTAGGTGGTGGCCAGCTTGAAGGTGCGGCGCGGCACGTAGGTGCGCACGTTGCGCCCGTCGTCGCCCTTGATGCCCAGTTGGGTATAACCGGCGTTGAGCTGCCAGTGCGCGCCGATCCGGCCGGCGACGTCGAACTCGTAGCCGGTGGAGGTGGCGTCGATCGGCCGGTACGTCTGCAGCGTGCCGACGAAGACATCGGCTTCGGCGGTGTTGTCCTGCTTGGCGCGAAACAGGGCGAAGGAGGCGTTGACGCGCTGCTGCAACCACTGGCCCTTGATGCCGAGCTCGGCGTTGCTGCCGGTGATCGGGTCGAGCACGCGCAGGTTGCGGTCCAGTTCGGTCTGCGGGTTGAAGATCTCCGCATAGCTGGCGTACAGCGCGTAGTTCGGGGCGAAGCTGTAGACCGCACCGACGAACGGGGTGGTCCTGCTGTCGTCGTAGGCATGCTGCACGCCGTAGTTCTGGCCGCGGCTCTCGATCCCGGTGTGGTTGACGCCGGTGATCAGCTTCAGCGTCTCGCCCAGGTTCCAGCGCGCGGTGGCGTAGGCGGTGCGGCGGATGATGTCGAACTGGGCGCCGTCGGAGAACGCGTCGAAACGCGGCTTGGGATAGGCGCCGTTCCAGTCCTGCAGGGGCGGCAGCGGCGTGCCGATGTCGTTGCCGTACCAGGACACCTGGTCGGCCTCCACGCGGCCCCACTGCACGCCCACCACCAGTTCGTGCTCGCGCCCGCCGAGCGCGAACGGTCCGCTTGCGGACACGTTGGCGTACTTCTGGGTTTCGCTGCTGCCGTACTGCGAGGGGTAGGAGAACAGGCCCAGGCCGGTGTCGCGATCGGGAGTGCCGTAGACGTAGAACAGCTGGGCATCGTTGTCGAGCCTGCGGTAGTTCAGTGCCAGCGTGAGCCGCCAGTCCGCGCCCAGGTCCTGCCGCAGTTCCAGGAACCCGCGCTTGTCTTCGGTGGTCCAGTACGACCAGTCGGCCGAAGTGCTGGTGGACCGCGCGAAATCCGTGGCACTGCCATCGCTGTAGTACAGCGGCAGTGCGCCCCACATGCCACCGGTGGCGTCGTTCTTTTGATCGCTGGCGCCCACGCTCAGGCGGGTGCGATCGCTCAGATCGGCCTCGACGATGCCATAGACGCTGTGCTTGTTCAGCGCATAGCGGTCCAGGTAGCTGTCGCCGTCCTGGCCGGCGGCGACCACCCGCCCGCGCACGCTGCCGCTGGCGTTGAGCGGGCCGGACAGGTCCGCGTCCAGCCGCCGCGTGTCCCAGCTGCCCACCGTCACTCCGGCGCTGCCCTGCAGGTCCTCGGTGGGCCGCTTGCGCACGAAGTTGATCGTGGCCGACGGATTGCCGGTCGAGGACATCAGCCCATTGGCGCCGCGCAACACCTCCACCCGCTCGTACATCGCGGTGTCCAGGTCGCCCTCGGCGCCGCCATTGGTGAACGGCAGGCCGAGGCCGTCGACCTGGAAGGTGACGACGTCGAAACCGCGTGCGCTGTAGTAGGTGCGATCGGTCTCGATCTTCTCGACGTTGATGCCGGTGGCCAGCGCCAGCACATCGTTGGCGTTGCGCAGGCCGAAGTCGTCCATCTGCTCGCGGCCGATGCTGCTCACCGACTGCGGCGTCTCCAGCGGGCTCAACACCAAGCCGGTGCTGGCGGCGCTGGGCGGCGGGGTATAGCCGTCCTTGCGCTGCGCGACCACGTCCAGCTTCTCCAGTTGCGTGGGTTCGCGGTCGCCGGCCGCCACGGCCTCGGCC
>NZ_AQOK01000272.1:0-6719 GCF_000364645.1 Xanthomonas sp. SHU 308
CTGGCGCGGGTCGGCGAGACCTTCGCGCGCACCGGCGCCGGTGCGCAGGCGCAGCTGCAGGTCGCCGACGCGGCGCAGCCGCAGGACTGGTGGGACGGCGTGCCGTTCGACGCGGTGCTGCTCGACGCGCCGTGTTCGGCCACCGGCATCGTGCGCCGCCAGCCGGACGTGCTGCTGCATCGCCGCCGCGAGGACGTGATCGCGCTGCAGGCGCTGCAGGTGCGCCTGCTCGACGCCGCCTGGCAGGTGCTGCGGCCGGGCGGGGTGCTGGTCTACGCGACCTGCTCGCTGCTGCAGGACGAGAACGCGCGGCAGGTGCAGGCGTTGCTGGCGCGGCAACCGGGCGCGGCACTGGAGGATCCGGGCGCGGCCTGCGGGTATGCTTCCGGCGGCGGCCGCCAGCGCTTCCCAGGCGAGCAGGACTGCGACGGTTTCTACTACGCAAGGTTCCGCAAGACGGCATGAACCGGCCCCGGTATCATCGCGTCCCATGCTGAAGACCCGCGCCTCCCGAGAGTTCTGGTTGTTGGCCATCCTGGCCGTGCTGGTGCTCGGCGCCGGCCTGGGCCTGCGCGATCCGCACCCGGCCGACGAGCCGCGTTTCGCACTGGTCGCCAAGCAGATGGTGGAGAGCGGCAACTGGTTGTTCCCGCACCGCGGCAACGAGCTGTACTCGGACAAGCCGCCGATGCTGATGTGGCTGCAGGCGAGTTTCTACACGCTGTTCGGCAACTGGCGGGTGGCCTTCCTGCTGCCGTCGCTGCTGGCCGGGCTGGGCACGCTGGCCTGCGTCTACGACCTCGGCCGGCGCCTGTGGACGCGCCGCGTCGGCATGTACGCGGCCTACGCGCTGCTGTTCGCCTTCCACTTCACCTACCAGGCGAAGAAGGCGCAGATCGACCCGTTGGTGGTGTTCTTCATCACCCTGGCCAACTACGCGCTGCTGCGCCACCTGTTGCGCGGGCCGGACTGGCGGCTGTGGGCGCTGGGCTGGTTCGCCGCCGGCCTGGGCACGATCACCAAGGGTGTGGGCGTGCTGGCGCTGCTGATGCTGCTGCCGGCCGCGGCGGCGTCGCTGGCGCACTGGCGCGGGGTGCGGGTCGGCCTGCGCGATCCGCGCTTCTGGCTGGGGCCGCTGGCGTTCCTGGCGGCGGTGTCGATCTGGCTGGTGCCGATGGTCGCCACCGCGCTGTCGAGCAACGCGCCCGAGTACCGCGCCTACCTCAACGACATTCTGTTCCGGCAGACCGCCGGCCGTTACGCCAAGTCCTGGGACCACGCGCACGGGCCGCTGTACTTCTTCGGGGTGATGCCGAGCATGTGGCTGCCGGTACTGCTGGCGTTGCCGTGGGCGATCCCGGCCTGGGCGCGGCGCCTGCGCCGGCGCGACGCGCGCTACCTGCTGCCGCTGGCCTGGTGGGCGCTGGTGGTGCTGTTCTTCTCGATCCCGACCGGCAAGCGCGATGTCTACGTGCTGCCGGCGCTGCCGATGCTGTGCCTGGCGATGGGGCCGCTCATTCCAGGGCTGTTGCGCAAGCCCGGGGTCAAGCGCCTGCTGCTGGCGTTCACCGCGCTGCTGACGCTGGCGCTGGGCGGCGTGGGCGCGGCGATCCTGCTGGGGCACGGCTTCCGCGCGAAGATGATGGAAGACCGCGGCATCGACCTGGCGACCGTGCAGGTGCTGGCCTGGATCCTGCTGGCGATCGGTCTGTGGGGCGTGGCCAGCCTGGCCGCGTTCGCGCGGCGCCGCCCGGAGCTGGCGACGGTCTCGACCCTGACAATGGTCTGGGTGATGGCCGGCTTGCTGGTGTACCCGCTGATCAACATGTCGAGTTCCGCGCGTGGGGTGATGGAGTCGGTGGGGCGCCGCATCGGCCCGGAGGCCGAACTCGGCCTGGTCGCCTGGAAGGAGCAGAACCTGCTGATGGCCGACCGCCCGGCGGCGACCTTCGGCTTCGTGGTGCCCTGGGACGAACAACTGCGCCGCGGCATCGCCTGGCAGGCACAGGCGCCGCAGCGGCGCTGGCTGCTGGTGCAGGAGGCGGCGATGCTGGGCTGCGTGGACCGCAACGCGAGCATCCTGGCCGGCGTGTCCAACCGGCGCGACTGGTGGCTGGTCCCGGCCAGTGCGATACACGGCCACTGCGTGGTCACCCAGGACGACCGCGACCGCCTGCGCGAGCAGGACAAGGACCGCTTCGAATGAGCCGCAGCCGCGCGTTGCGGCGGCGTGGCGCGGGTGCCGCTGGCGCCCGGCGCGCTGCGCGGGCAGGGAGACGCGCGTGCCGCCACGCCTGATCCGGGTCATCAGCCGCGACAACGGCGGCGGCCTCAGCCGCGACCTGCAGGTGGTCGCCGACCTGCTGCGCGAGACCGGCCGCTACCGCGTGGAGGTGCTGGGCTTCGGCACCGTGCGCATGGCCAACCGCCTGCGCGAACTGCGCCTGTTCCTGCGCAGCCTGCTGTTCGGGCGCGCCGACCTGCAGATCTTCCTGGAGCGGGTGTATCCGCGCTGCTTGGGCAGCGGCTTGCGCAATGCCCTGATCCCCAACCCGGAGTGGTTCCGGCACAAGTGGCTGCGCTGCCTGCCGCGCTTCGCCCTGGTGCTGTGCAAGACCCGCCAGGCCGAGCAGCGGTTCTCCACGATGGCGCCGACCGCCTTCATCGGCTTTTGCAGCGACGATTGCTACCGTCCTGAGGTCCCGCGCGAACGCGCCTGCCTGCATGTGGCCGGGCGCAGTTCGGCCAAGGGCACGGCGCTGCTGCTGCAGACCTGGGCGCGGCACCCCGAGTGGCCGCGGCTGACGGTGGTGCAGAGCGCGAAGAAGTCCCACCCGATCGAGGCCGAGAACATCGACTACCTGACCGGCTACCTGGACCAGCAGGAATTGCGGCGGCTGCAGAACGCGCACCGCTTCCACCTGTGCCCCTCCGAGGTTGAGGGCTTCGGCCACTACATCATGGAAGCGCTGAGCGTGGGCGCGGTGGTGATCACCACCAATGGGGCGCCGATGAACGAGCTGGTGAGCGCCGACCGCGGCGTGCTGATCGACCCGGTCGGCGAGGGGCCGGACAATTTCGGCGTGCGCTACCGGATCGAGGCCGCAGGCCTCGAGCAGGCGATGGCGCAGGCGCTGGCGCTGTCGCCGATGCAGTGCGACGCCCTGGGCACGGCCGCGCGCGGCTTCTTCGAGACGCGCCGGCGCGAGTTCTGCGAGCGCCTGCGCGCGGCGGTGGCCGATCTGCTCGGGGAAACGCCGCCGCCCGCCGTGCCGGCCAGCCATGGCGCCGATCGCGAGCAGGTCAGGCCGGGTTAGGGAAGCGCCCCGGATCATCGCCGACCACCCCCTCTCCACGGTCTTCCCTCCTTGATGTCCCAGCCGATCGCGCCACGCCATGCCGTTTCCGCGTTCTCGCGCCAGTCCCTGGCCGAGCGCGGCGCGGCGCTCGCGCTGCTGTGCCTGCCGGCGCTGGTGATCAGCATCCCCAGCGGCCTGCTGCCGTTCGGCCTGCTGCTGCTGGCGACCAGCCTGCTGGCCCTGCCGCGGCTGCGCCAGGCGGTGGCGCCGATGCAGCCGTCGCTGCGCTGGCTGTGGATCCTGGCGGTGCTGGTGATCGGGCTGTCGCTGTGCTCGGTGCTGTACTTCGGCCAGCCGCTGAAGGACATCGACAACCGCACCCGCTTCCTGGTGCTGCCGTGGGCGGCGCTGTGGACCTACGCCCTGCGGCCGCCGCAGCGCCTGCTGTGGTGGGGCGCGCTGCTCGGCATCCTCGCCGCCCTGGTGCTGGCCAGCGTGCAGGTACTGCAGGGCCAGCCGCGTGCCGAGGGCTGGACCAACGCCATCGTGCTGGCCGACGTGGTGCTGATGCTGATGGTGCTGGCGGTGTTCTGCCGGCCGCGCGGGCAATGGCCGTGGGCCGTCGCCGCGGTGGTGGCCGGCGGCATCGTCATCCTGCTCAGCGGCAGCCGCGGCGTGTGGCTGGGCGTGCTGTTGCTGCTGGTGGTCAGCGCGCTGTGCCTGCGCTGGCGCGACAGCGCGACGCGGCTGATGATCCTGGGCGCGTGCACCGCGCTGGCGGCGGTGCTGGTACTGAGCGTGCCGGCGCTGACCAAGCAGACCCGCCTGGCCGAACTGCATCACGATGTGCAGCGCTACGAGCGCGGCGACAGCGATTCCTCGGCCGGCGCGCGCATCGAGCGCCTGCAGGTGGCGGCGGCGACCTTCGTCGAACACCCCGTGGTCGGGGTCGGCGTGGGCCGCTTCGACAATGCCATGCTGCGCCTGCCGGACTGCCGCAAGGGCTTCGTCGAGCGCTGCCACCTGGGCCATGCGCACAACGACCTGGCCGAGTGGAGCGCGACCCAGGGCCTGCCCGGCACCATGCTGATCCTGATGGTGTACGGCGTGCCGCTGTGGCTGCTGCTGCGCCTGTACCGGCGCCGGCCGCAGCCGCATTTCCACGGCGCCGCGGCAGCCGGGATCATGGTGGTGGCGGCCTACATCCTGTGCGGCATGACCCAATCGATGTTCGCGCACCAGGTGAGCACCGGCTTCTACGTGGCGCTGGTCGGCGTGCTGATCGGGCTGGCGGCGCGCGAGGCGGTGCCGGCCCCGGGCGCTGAAGGCGCCGCGCGAAGCCGGTAGACTGCCGATCCCGCATCGCCGGGCGGCACGGCGCCCGGCGCCGACCGCCGGCACCGCGCCTGACTTCCGGATACCGCGCGCCATGGCCGACGCTGCCGCCGCCACCCTGCCGCTGAGCCTGGTGGTGATGACCTACAACGAGGCCGCCAACATCGCGCGCTGCCTGGACAGCGTGCCGTTCGCCGCCGACAAGCTGGTGGTGGACTGTGGCAGCACCGACGACACCGTGGCGATCGCCCGCGCGCACGGCGCGCGCGTGGTCGAGCAGGCCTGGCTGGGCTTCGGTCAACAGCGCAACTTCGCCTCCACCCAGGCCGCGCACGACTGGATCCTGGTGCTGGACGCGGACGAATTCCTGTCCGACGCGCTGCGCGCCGAATGCCAGGTGCGGCTGCCGCAACTACTCGCCGAGGACCGCGTGGACGCGGTATGGCTGCGGCGCAGCACCTGGTACATGGGCGCGCCGATGCGCTGGTACAAACCGATGGTCGGCGAGCGCCTGGCGCGGCTGTACCACCGCGGACGCGCGCGCTGGAGCGATGCGCGGGTGCACGAATCCCTGCGCTTCGACGGCGCCAGCGCCACGTTCGCGCCGCCGTTCAACCATCTGCACAACCCGACGCTGGTACACAAGCAGCTCAAGGTGCTGCGCTACGCCGAACTCAAGGCGCTCGGCTGGCGCGACAAGCGCAAGCCGGTGAGAATGTGGCAGAGCCCGTTCGTGTTCGCCGGCGCCTTCCTCAAGGACTACCTGCTGCGGCTGGCGTTCCTAGACGGCTGGCGCGGCTTCGTGGTGGCGCAGACCGCGGCCAGCTACGCGCTGTACAAGCGCATGCGCTACTACGAAATGCAGATCAACCCGGCCTCGGTGGAGCAGGCGCGGGCGCAACTGCAACGGCACGATCTGGAGCACTGATGAGCAAGCACTATCTGCTGTACGGGTCCGAGCGCTATGCGCTGGCGATCCTGCGCCCGCTGCAGGCAGCGATCCGCGCGCGCGGCGACGAGGCGGCATGGTTCTTCGACGGCCCCGGCGCCGAGGATCTGAGCGCCGACGAGCGCCACCTGGCGACGGTGGAAGAGGTGCTGGCGTGGAATCCGTACGCGGTGATCACCTCCAGCAACGCGGTGCCGCATTTCTTCCCCGGGGTGAAGGTCGAGACCTTCCACGGCTTCGATGCCGGCAAGCCGCGGCACATCTACGTGCGCGGCTTTTTCGATCTGTACTGCACCACCGGCCCGCGCGATACCGCGGCGTTCGGTGCGCTGGCGCGCAAGCTCGGCCACTTCGCGGTCAAGGAGACCGGCTTCCCCAAGATCGACCCGTTCATGCGCGAGATCGGCGCGGAACTGGCCCCGGTGCGGCAGCCGCCGGTGATCCTGTACCACTCCACGTTCTCGCCGTCGTGGAGCGCGGCCGGCATCCTCTACGACGAGGTCGCGCGGCTCTCGCGCAGCGGCGAGTGGCGCTGGATCGTCACCTTCCATCCGAAGATGGACCCGGCGATGGTCGCCCGCTACCGCGCGCTGGAGAGCGAGTACCTGCACTTCGCCGACAACGACAACATCCTGGAACTGTTCCCGCAGGTGGACATGATGTGCTCGGACACCTCGTCCGCGCTCAACGAGTTCCTGCTCACCTACAAGCCGGTGGTGACCTTCAAGAACCGGCGTCCGGGGCCGCAGTTGATCGACATCGACGATCCGGCGCATTTCGAACCGGCGATCCGCCGCGCGCTGCAGCGGCCGCCGGAACTGATGGCGGCGATCCGCGAATTCGCCGATGGCCTGCATCCCTACCGCGACGGCCAGTCCAGCGAGCGCGTGCTGCGCGCGATCGACGACTTCGTCGCCGAGGGCGCGCGCAACCCGCGGCGCAAGCCGCTGAACCTGTGGCGCAAGCTGAAGATCCGCCGTCGCATCGGCTACTGGGGACGCGGCGCGCGTCGCTGACGCGCAGCGCCGCCGCGCGCGCTCACCAGCGCAGCCGTCGCTGCGCCAGCGCTGCGCCCAGTTGCTCGTACAGCGCCCGCGCCTGCGCGTCCGGCAGTAGCCGCACGCGCAGCGGCGGTG
>NZ_AQOK01000273.1:0-2868 GCF_000364645.1 Xanthomonas sp. SHU 308
GGGCGGCGGAGTCGGCACCGTCGACGCTGCAGATACAGGTGCGGGCGCTGCCGGCGCCGGTGCCGTCACCGCCGCGGACGGATGCGCAGGCGGCTCCGGTGCCGGCTTGCTCTTGGGCAGGTATTCGCTCATCAGCTGGAAGAAGCGCTTGTAGAAGTCGCCGTCCTGCACCGTGCTGCTGGCGACCCGCACCATCGAATCGTCGCTGCTGCCGATCGGCAGCGACACCGAGCCGAGCACGCCAACGCCGACACTGGCCGAGGTCGGGCTCTTCTTCAACGCATAGCGGTCCTGCAAGGCACTGACGAACACCCAGGATTCGTCCTGCCCATGCGCGACGCAGGACACGCGCAGTTCCAGCTGCTCATGCAACTCGTCGCTGGGCTGGAAGTTCTTGGTGCCTTCCACCGCATCGGCGGTGGCCTTGGAGACCACGTAGCCCTGGCTCAGCAGCGCGCGCCGCGCCGATTCGCAGGCCTGCGCCGGCTGCACCGGGTAGTTGCGCGAATAGGTGTTGTCGGAATTGAAGGTCTCTTTCACCAGGCCGTCCTGCTTGCGCGCGAAACAGCCGCTCAGGCCGATCGCGATCAGCGCGAGCGCGGGAATGGCGAGAACCTTGGAGGGAGCGGACATAGGCCGTTGACCGGAGAGAGGGAACCGCGGCAAAGGATAGCCGCAAGCGCGTGGGCGCGGCCTTGACGCCGCCGCGGCCGCTCATCCCGCGGTTAGCGAGATGGGCAGGCTGGCCGCCACCGCGTCAGGCGGCGGCGGGTTCCAGCGCCAGGTCCACGCGCAGCAGGCCGCCGTGGCGATCGCGACGTTCGGCGCGCAGGTAATGATGGGCGTCGAGCAGTTCCAGGGTCGGCGGCGCCGCCAGCGGCTCGCCCCACAGGCTCAGCAGGAAGCCACGCGCGCGCAACCAGTCGAGCAGCCGCAGCAGCCCGTCCAGGTCGCGCGGCAGCAGCAGATCGACGTCGCCGGGCAGGCGCGGTGCCGCCACCGGATCCGCCAGCCAGCGCGGATAGCTGCCGTACAGCGCGAAGGCGAAACCGTCGGCGTGCAGCGCCTCCAGCAACTGCGCCGTACCCGGCAGGTCAATGGGCTGGCGGCGGTGCTGGAAGATCAGCGCGTACTCATGGCTGCGGTCGCTGCGGGTGTCGCCGGGCGCCAGCGGCTGCGCGGTCTCGCGTGGATAGCACAACACGCGCTCGGGACAGGGCGCGAACAGGCTGCCGAGGATCCGCGCCAGGTCCCAGGCCTGCGGCACCGTGGTTGCACCGAGCTGCACGTTCTCCACCATCGCGATGCAGAAGCCGTCCTCGCGCAGGTGCCGGCGTACCCCATGGAACACCGCGCGCAGGCCGTGCAGGTAGGCGGCGTAGTCGGCGCTGGCGTAGAGCTGGTCGGGCGCTGCCGTGGCCGGCCAGGCGCAGCCGAAGTACGGCACGTTGGTCAGGCACAGGTCCACCGGCGCGGACGGCGCGCAGTGCGGCAAGCCGCCGTCCAGCACCTCGGCGTGCAGGTCGAGCCGCTGCAGCCGTTCGCGCGCCAGCGCCGCGCGCGCCGCGTCGATCTCCAGGCCGATGCCGTGGCGCCCTTCCAGTTCCGCCGCGAGCAAGGTGCTGCCGAAGCCGCAGAACGGATCCAGCACACGCTCGCCCGGCGCGCTGAAGTGGCGCACGAACGGACGCATCTGCCCGACCCAGCCGCAGTCGCGCGCACCCAGCGGATCGCGCTGGCGCAGGTCCTCCGGCAGGCGATGCTCGGGCGGATCCGGCAACGGCGTCCACCAGCTGCGGCTATCCATGCGGCGCCCGCCACAGCAGATCGCGGTCCGGCTGCCAGCCGGCGCACAGCCGGCCGTCGGCGAAGAACACCAGCTTGTAGATGTCGCCGCTGTCGTGGCGCGCGTGCATCGCCCCGTAGTCGGAGGTCTCGAACACCACCTCCATGCCGTCGGCGGTGGCCAGACGCAGGTTCCAGAAGTAGTAGCCCTCGGTGATCTGCAGCGGCTGCAATTCGCGCCACCACGGCGCGGCCATGCAGGCGCCGAGCACCTGCTCCACCGCGACCCGCGCCTGAGTGAGATAGCGTGCGGTGCCGCCATCGCGGTAGCCGTCGCCGAGCCGGGAGAATTCGCGGAAGATCACCGTGCGCGCACCGCAGGCGCGCGCCCAGTCCAGGTAGGCCGCGACGCCGTCGGCATCGGCGATGCCGCCGTGCTGCAAGATGCACACCAGGCGCAACGGCAGCGCTTTGGCGATGCGTTGCGCAGTGGCGACGAACACGTCCGCATCGGCGATCGCCTCGCCGGGGCGGAAACGCATGATCGCATCGTTCTGCGCCTGCTGCGGATGGTGCCGCGACAGCTCGATCCACGACAGGCCGAAGCGCTGCAAGGCCTGCAGCAAGACCTCGCCGTGGCCGCGGGCGAAACCAGCGCCGTTGCTGTACAGCACCCGCTGTTCGACCAGCAGTCCCTCGCGCTCGGCCGCGCCCAGGGTCTGCAGCAGTTCCACGAACCAGTCTTCGTCGTCGGTCATCTCCAGCCCCGACAGCGAATGCGACAGCGGCAGCCCACGCAGCTGCGCCAGCGCCTGGCGCAGCTGCGCGAAGTAGTCCGGCGGCGGCCGCAGGCTGGCCGCGGCGGTGCCGCCGGCCAGCGGCCGCAAGGTTTCCGAGCAGAAGCGGCAGCGCGCCGAACACGGCCGCACCGATGCGTAAGGAGTGAAGGTCACCGGCTGCGCGACGCGGTAGTCGCGTGCGCCGATGCGCTGCTGGCGCCAGCGCGACGCATCGGCAACGACCGGCACCCGCCACTCCAGGTGCGGGGTGCTGGCGCGCAGCGCGGCGAACAGCGGCGAAACC
>NZ_AQOK01000274.1:0-6557 GCF_000364645.1 Xanthomonas sp. SHU 308
GTGCATGGCCACCTCCTACAGGCGCGCGGCGTTCGCGCGCTCGCGTACCTCGGCGAAGGTCCAGTCGTGCAGCAGGCGGCCGTTCTCCCACACGGTGACCATTGCATCGTCGTAACCGGCCGGGCCGGCGACCGCTTCGGCCGACACCGCGTCTGGCGCCACCGGCTCGGTGCGGTAGCTGCCGTACTCGCGGTGCCGCAGCAGACGCATGCGGCCGCGCTTGCTGAGCTTGCCCTTGTCGGTGACCGGATCCTTGTACACGTCGATCCAGCGGCCGTCGACGCGGGCGGCCGAGCACTTCAACGCGAACTTCTGGGTATCGCGGTCGAGCCGTTGCAGCAAGGCGCCGCCCATGCCGAAGGCCAGATTGTCGGTGGCGTAGCCGGCGCTGGTGATGCGCTCCAGGATCGCGCGGATGCTGGTCGGGTTGACCCCGTCGCCCTGGATCACCCGCACGTGGTTGAGCACCTTGTAGCCCTTGCCGTTGACGCTATGGCCGAAGGCCTCGTCGAGCAGCTCCAGGCACTGGTGCACCACCGCCACCGGATCGCCGGAGTCCGGGCGGATCACCACGGTGGCGCCGGAGGCGATCACCTCCTCGCGCAGCGTGGTGCCCCAGTGCTCGCGGATCGCGTGGAAGATGTCGTAGCTGTCCGACACCACCGCGACCACGCCGCCGGGCTTGCCGAACTGCTTGAGCATGTTGCGGTAGGCCTCGACCTCGCGCTCGCGACCCCAACTGGTGATGGTGCTGTGCTCGGCGGCGGGGATCGAATAGCCGGCCATCGGCTCGTGGTAGTGCGCGCGCGCCAGCAACAGCCCGGACACGGTGTCGGTGCCGAGAAAGTTGACCAGGTGCGACGCGCCACCGATCGCCGCCGATTCCAGGCTGGACACGCCGCGCGCGCCGAAATCGTGCAGCTTGAACGGCAACTGCCCGTCCGGATCGTCGCTGGTGCGCTCCAGGAACTGGCGGATGGTCTGCTTGGCGTGCCAGCTCACTGTGGCAACGGTCACCGGGTACCAGATGCGCAGCAGCAGCGTCTCCAGGTACGACGGCACCCAGTAGGCCTGAGCGTCGGTGGACTCGATGGTCATCAGCGCGTTGTGGGTCGGCACCACGCTGCCCTCGGGCACGGCGCGGATGCGGATCGGCAACTGGCCGCCGAGGCGATCGACGATGTCGCGCCAGCCCGCTTCGTTGAACGGCTCGCCGTGCGCGGCGAACAGGTCGCGCGCCTCGTCGATGTCGGCATGGGTGACGGGGCGGCCCAGCGCCTCCTTGAGGATCGACTGCAGACCGAAGAACACGGTGCGGTCGTAGACGCCGCCGCGCGATTCCACGTAGAAGAACGTGGCGTCGGTGCCGGGCGGGTACTGCAGCCAGTGGCTGGCCTTATAGCTGTCGGTGTTGAGCAGCAGGTTGTTCAGGCATTGCATGACGGAAGCTCCTTCGCGTCTGGGAAAGCCGGCGGTCTGTCCGCCGGCCGGGAAGGCCGCGTCAGCCGCGGCCGAGGAAGAATTCGAGCAGGTGCAGATGGTCTTCGAACAGTTTCGGACCCATGCCCAGCACTTCGCTGACCGGCACCCAGCGCGCCTTGTCGGCGTCGTCGCCGCCGCGCACCTCGGGCAGTTCGCCGAACACGAACTCGAAGTGGAAGGCGTGGGTGATGGTGCGCCCGCGCAGGCTGCGCTCGGGGTGGTCGAACACGTGGCGGTTCTTCAGCGAGCCCTTGAGCACCGGCACCGGAATCTTTAGTCGGGTCTCCTCGCGCAGTTCGCGCAGGCAGGCGTCGAGGATGCTCTCGTGCTGGCCGACGAAGCCGCCGGGCAGCGCCCACAGGCCCTTGCCCGGCGCCGCGCGGCGGCGCACCAGCAGCACGTGCCCGGAATGCACCACCACCGCATCGGCGGTGACGAAGGTCGGCGGATACGGCGCCTCCTTCCAGGCGGCGCGATACTGCTCGATGAACTGGTACTCGGCGAGCAGTTCGGCATACGACGGCGAGTTCTTGCGGAACGCCTCGAGCATGTCGAACACCGGCGTCGGCACGTTGCCGCGCAGCATCAGCAGCGCGCCGTGGAAATCGATGCTGCCGGCCTCGAACAGGTAACGGCGCAGCTCGGTCGCCGACAGCGTCTCGGTGTGCTGCACGTCGACCAGCGGCCACTGCGGGAATTCGCGCAGGTAATAGCTGCTGGCGTCCTTGTCCATGCCGATCAGGCCGATCCGCGCCTCGGCGCTGCCGCCGTCGCTGCGCACCGCCTCGGCCACCGTGGACTGCACCGCGGCGATCCACTGGCTTTCGTTGTACAGATGGTCGCGCAACGGCCGCAGGATCAGCCGCTCGCCGGCGCCGTCCAGCGCGGCCTGGATCATCACGCTGCGCTCGGCAACGGTCCAGGGATTGCGGATGGTACGAGGGGTCTCGGCCGAGCCGATCAGGAAGATGAGTTTCTGACCACGTGCGAGGGCGTGGCGTGCAACGGCGGCGTGGCCGTTGTGGAAGGGCTCGAAGCGCCCGATGAACACGAGATAGTCGAACTCCATGAGCATCCCTCACGGTTGGGTGGATCGCCGCGGGTCTGTCCCTTGGCGTGAGCGGAATGCTACGCCGATGCCGCATCGCGTCAAGTGACGTACCGCGCAGATTCATCGGCCATCCAGACAGCGCTTGCGGACGTCGCGACAGCACCGCTGCAGTGCAGCGCGCGTCGCCGTGACGATCGCGCTAGCCTCGTGCGCGCCGCGGCCGCGGGGGGACGGCCCGGCACGTCGCTGCGCCCACTCCTCGGGGCCGCATGACGCCCCCCTTCCCTCCTCCCATCATCGCGAGAATCGCATGAACCGATCGAGCAAGCGCGTGTCCGCCTGGCTGCTGGTGTTGTTGCTCGCCTGTCTGTGTGCGCCGGCCATGGCGCAGACCTTCGCCAAGGGCGCCGATGTCAGTTGGATCGACCAGCAGGAGAGCAGCGGTCGCGTATTCCGCAACGCCTCCGGCGCCACCACCGATTTCTTCTCGCTGCTCAAGGGCACCGGGGTCAACGCGATCCGGCTGCGCGTGTGGGTCAATCCGCAGGGCGGCTGGAACGACGGCGCCGACACGCTGAACATGGCCAAGCGGGCCAAGGCGCAGGGCATGCGCATCATGATCGACTTCCACTACAGCGACAGCTGGGCCGATCCCGGCAAGCAGACCAAGCCGGCGGCCTGGAGCAACCACGACTTCGCCACCCTGGCGAAGGACGTGTATTCGCACACCAGCGGCATCCTGTCCTATCTCAAGTCCAACGGCATCGACGTGAGCTGGGTGCAGGTGGGCAACGAGATCAACAGCGGCATGCTGTGGCCGGACGGCAAGACGCCCAACTTCGGCAACCTCGCGCAACTGATCAACAGCGGCTACAACGCCAGCAAGTCGGTGTACCCCAATGCGAAGGTGATCGTGCACCTGGCCAACGGCCACGACAACGCGACCTTCCGCTGGTTCTTCGACAGCCTCAAGTCGGCCGGCGGCAAGTGGGACGTGGTCGGCATGTCGCACTACCCGTCCCCCAATGCCTGGCAGAGCGCCAACACCCAGATCGCCAGCAACATGCAGGACATGGTGGCGCGCTACGGGTCGGACGTGATCGTCAGCGAGGTCGGCATGGACTGGCAGCAGGCCGCGACCACCCGCGCGATGTTGGCCGATCTGCTCACCAAGACCCGCGCGCTCGGCAGCCATGGCCTGGGCGTGTTCTATTGGGAACCCGACGCGTATCCGGGCTGGCAGGGCTACACGATGGGTGCGGTCGACAACAACGGGAAACTGACCCAGGCGCTGTCGGCGTTCAACTGATCGCCACTCGGCAGGCGCGCCACGCGGTGGCCACCGACACCACCGCCGTGCCACCATCGCGTGCTCCGCTCCTGTCGAGATCTGCCATGTCGCTGTCGCTGTCGTCCGCGCGCAAGCTCGCGCTTCCTCTGCTGCTGGTGCTTAGCGCGTGCATCGCGCCAGCGCAGGCGCGCACGCCCGCAACGCCCGCCGCGCCGGCCCCGCTCAAGGTAATGAGCTTCAACGTCCGCGTGCCGGTCGATACCGACGGCGACAAGCGCTGGGACGTGCGCCGCAGCGCGATGGCCGTGCTGATCCGCGCGCAGCACCCGGATGTGTTCGGCACACAGGAACTGGTCCAGCGCCAGGCCGACTACCTGGCCGCGCAACTGCCGGAGTACCGCTGGTTCGGCCCCAGCCGCGACGGCAAGGACGACGGCGAACGCATGGGTGTGTTCTACGACAGCCACGCGCTGAAGCTGCTGGACTCGGGACACTTCTGGCTGTCGGACACGCCGGAGGTGATGGGCAGCATCAGCTGGGGACATCCGCTGCCGCGCATGGTCAACTGGGGTCTGTTCGAGCGCATCGGCGATGGCCGCCGTTTCTACCTGTTCGACACCCATCTGCCCTATCGCGACGAGGACGAAGCGGCGCGCGCCAAGGGCGCGGCGCTGATCGTGTCGCGGCTGAAGGCGCTGCCGGCGGACGTGCCGGTGGTGCTGACCGGCGACTTCAACACGGTGCCGGACTCGCCGACCTACCGCACCCTCACCGCCAGCCTGGCCGATGCGCGCACGCAGGTGGCGCAACCGCAAGGCCCGGAAGCGACCTTCCACGATTTCACCGGCCACCCGGACCGGCGCATCGACTGGATCCTCTCGCGCGGGTTGAAGGCCACCGACTACGCCACGCTCGACGCGCGGCCGCAGGGCCACTGGCCGTCCGACCATTTTCCGGTGATCGCCACGTTCGCCTGGCCGCAGTGACGCGCGTGGGCCTGCGGCATGGACCGCAGGCCCACGAACGGGAGCGGTCCCTATCTGTTCGGTATCAGCCGCGACGCGCATGACGCGAAAGGCCTTGGCGTGGCTGACCAAGGCCGCATCGAGCGCTGCAAGACAGGCAACACCTCCGGCAGAGCCAACGCAGAAGCGCGTGATCCGCGCAGTTCTTCCGTCGCAATCTCGCACCGAAAAGCATCCGGCTCCGGTAGCAGTCGGGACTGAAGTCCCTCCCACAGGAAGCAACTGCGCTGACAGAGGGCCGTGCGTCCGCAGGAGCAGCTTCAGCCGCGACACGCGTCACCGGGGAACAGCCCTCGCAAGCGATCCCGAACAGCGTAACAAGGCCCGCGCCTGCCAGTTAACGATGCCTCCCTGCACCATTGCGCAAGCGCATCGTCAGAGGCGTCAGTCGTGCGCCAGCCGACGGATCCTCAGGCCGCAGGCGCCGCATGCGCGCACAGCCAATCCAGGACCTGCTGCACCGGCGGCGCCGGCGCCGGTGTCGCTCGCCAGACGATCGACAACTGGCGCAACGCCCACGGCTCCTGCAGCGGCACCGCGACCAACTGCGCGCGCACGCTGACCCGCTCCAGCGCCGCCTGCGGCAGGATCGCCACGCCGGCGCCGCGCGCCAGCATGCGGCACAGCGGTTCGATGCCGTGCACCTGCGCGCGGATGCGCAGCTGGCCACCGGCACGCGTGGCATGGGTCCGCAGATGCTGCTGCAGTGCGCTGTCCTCGGCCAGGCCGAGCAACTGCGCCTGCCATACCTCCGAGAACCGCAACTGCGGCGCCTGCGCCAGCGGATGCGTGGCCGCGGCCACCAGCACCAGCCGATCCTGCCGAAACGGGCACGCTTGCAGGCCCTGCAGATCGGCGTGATCGGCAATCACCGCCAGGTCGGCGCGTTGCTCGCGCAGCGCATCGGCCGCGGCGACGCTGCCCTGCTCGCGCAGCGCCAGATCGATGCGCGGGTGCGCCACCAGGAACTCGGCCAGCAGTTCCGGCAACCATTCCGACAGCGCCGCGGTATTGGCCAGCAGGCGCACGCTGGCCGGGTGGCCGCCGGCGTACTCGCCCAGTTCGCTGCGCATCGCCTCGGCCTGCCGCAGCAACTCCCGCGCGTGCCGCAGCAGCGCGGTGCCGGCCGCGGTGAGGCCAACGCCACGCGGGCCGCGCGCGAACAGCGCGACGCCAAGCTGCGTCTCCAACGCGCGGATGCGTGCACTGGCCGCGGCCAGCGACAATGCCGCGCGATCGGCACCGGCGGTGATGCTGCCGGCCTCGGCCACCGCCAGGAACAGCCGCAGATCGGTGAAATCCAGGTGCATCGATGCTCCCGCCTTCGTCGTTGCCGAAGTCTGCCTGAAGCATTCGCGCATTGTCCGGCTGCCGCGGCGCGCCGATGCTGGATGCCATGGACACCCTCGCACCGCATCTGCTGCCGATCGCCCTGGTCTTCCTGCTCGCCGGCGGCGTCAAGGGCATGGCCGGCATGGGCCTGCCGACGGTGGCGATGGGCCTGCTGGGACTCTGGCTGACGCCGGCCGAGGCCGCGGCGCTGCTGGCGCTGCCGTCACTGCTGACCAACCTGCAACAAGCCTGGGGCGCAGGCATCGGCGCGCTGCTGCGGCGACTGTGGCCGCTGCTGGCATGCATCGTCGCCGGCACCTGGGGCAGCGCCGGCGTCCTCGCCGACGCGGACCCGCGGCTGGCGCGCGCCGGCCTG
>NZ_AQOK01000275.1:0-5291 GCF_000364645.1 Xanthomonas sp. SHU 308
GGCCGGCGGCGCCGGGCGCACGTAGTCCGGGCCGGCCATGCAGCCGCCGAGCAGCAGCACACTCAGCAGCGGCACGAGCGGCGCCAGGCGACGGGAAACGGGCGGTGGGGGCAGGGCGGTCACGGGGCGGCGCCGGCAGCGGGGACAGGCCGTCACCGTAGGCGCCGCATGGCGACCCCACGCTGACGCCTCACTGACGGCGCTGTCAGAAACGCAGCATGCGGCCGTCCAACGCCGCGTCTTGAACCGCTGCCAGCGCGTCCGCAACGTGGCGCTTGCAGCCGTCATCATGGCCGGCCAGTATCGGCGCATGAAGCTGCCCCATGCCCTGTCCTGCCTGTTCCTCGCCTGCCTGTTGCTGGGCGGCTGCACCTCGCATGCCGACACCACCGTGCCGTCGCCGATCCGCCTGAACCAGGTCGGTTTCCTGCCTGCCGCGAGCAAGCTGGCGGTGGTGCCGGATGGGCATGGCGACGCGTTCTCAATTGTGCGCGCCGACGGCGACGAGGTGGTGCTGCGCGGCACCCTCGGCGCCGCCGCGGCGTGGCCGCCGGCGCAGCAGACCGTGCGCATCGCCGATTTCTCCGCGTTGCGCACGCCGGGCCGCTACCGCCTGCAGGTCGTCGGCCTGCCGCCCTCGGATAGCTTCGCCATCGGCGAAGACGCCTACAACGCGCTGTCGCGCGCCGCGCTCAAGGCCTACTACTACAACCGCGCCAGCACCGCGCTGGACGGCACTTACGCCGGCCGCCACGCGCGCGCTGCCGGCCATCCCGACGACCACGTGCTGGTGCATGCCTCGGCGGCCTCGCCGGAGCGCCCGGCCGGGACCGTGATCGCCGCGCCCAAGGGCTGGTACGACGCCGGCGACTACAACAAGTACGTGGTCAGCTCCGGCATCACCGTCTATACCCTGCTGGCCGCCTACGAGCAGTTCCCCACCTACTTCAGCACGCACCCGGAAGGCATTCCCGACAGCGGCGGCGACGTGCCGGACATCCTGCGCGAGGTCGACTGGAACCTGCAGTGGCTGCTGGCGATGCAGGACCCGCACGACGGCGGCGTGTACCACAAGCTGACCAACCTGGACTTCGCCGGCATGCAGATGCCGGACCAGGCGCGCGCGCCGCGCTACGTGGTGCAGAAGAGCACCGCGGCCACGCTCGACTTCGCTGCGGTGATGGCCCAGGCCAGCCGCATCTACGCGCCGTACGACGCGCAGTTCGGCGGCATCTCCACGCGCATGCTGGAGGCGTCGCGGCGCGCGTGGACCTGGGCGCAGGCGCATCCGGACGTGGCCTACACGCAACCGGCCGACGTGCATACCGGCGCCTACGAGGACACCCGGTTCGACGACGAGTTCGCCTGGGCCGCGACCGAGTTGTATCTGGCTACCGCCGACGACGCCTTCTACGAGGCGGCGATGGCGCGCAAGGTGCCGGCCAGCGTGCCCGACTGGCGCCAGGTCGGCGGGCTGGCGTGGATGTCGCTGGCGCAGCACCGTGCGCGGCTGACCCCGCGTGCCGACCAGGCGCGCATCGCCGACGAGATCGAGGGCCTGGCCGATCACCTGGTGCAGGTGTGGCAGGGCTCGGCCTGGCGCGTGACCATGCGCGACGCCGATTTCCACTGGGGCAGCAACGCCACCGCGATGAACCAGGCGATGATGCTGCTGCAGGCCTACCAGTTGCAGCACAAGCCCGAATACCTGCAGGCCGCGCAGTCGCAGCTGGACTACGTGCTCGGCCGCAACCCGCTGGGCATGTCCTTCGTCACCGGCATCGGCGCGCGCTCGCCGATGCACATCCACCATCGCATCTCCATCGCCGACGGCGTCGCCACGCCGGTGCCGGGATGGCTGGTGGGCGGTCCGCAGCCGGGGCAGCAGGACGCCGACGCGTGCAAGCACGCCTACACGTCGTCGCTGCCGGCGCTGTCGTACCTGGACAAGGAATGCAGCTACGCCACCAACGAAGTGGCGATCAACTGGAATGCGCCGCTGGTGTACGTGAGCGCCGCGCTGCAGGTACTGCAGCGCTGATCCACCACCGGCGCCGTGGCGCCGCTCAGCCCAGACGGGTGCCGAAGATGCGGTCGCCGGCGTCGCCCAGGCCTGGCAGGATGTAGCCCTTCTCGTTGAGATGGTCGTCGATGGCGGCGGTGTACACCTCCACGTCCGGGTGCGCCGCTTCCAGGGCCTGCAGGCCTTCCGGCGCGGCGACCAGGAAGATGCCCTTGATCCGCCGCGCGCCGGCGCGCTTGAGCATGTCCACGGTGGCGATGAGGGTGCCGCCGGTGGCCAGCATCGGATCCAGGATCAGCGCGTCGCGCTCCTCCAGTCGTCCGGTGAGACGTTCGAAATAGGGCACCGGCTGCAGCGTCTCCTCGTCGCGCTGCAGGCCGACCACGCTGACCCGCGCCGCGGGAATCAGCGCCAGCACGCCCGGCAGCATGCCCAGCCCGGCACGCAGGATCGGCACCAGGGTGATCTTGGCGCCGGCGATGCGCTGCACCTGGGTCGGGCCGGCCCAACCCTCCATGGTGTGGGTCTCGGTCTCCAGGTCGGCGGTGGCCTCGTAGCCGAGCAGGGTGCCCAGCTCGGTGACCAGTTCGCGGAAGCCCTTGGTGCTCAGCGCCGCGTCGCGCAACAGGCCGATCTTGTGCTGTACCAGCGGGTGACGGACTTCGACGATCTTCATGGGCGCGCTCGCAAGGGGGAGGCGCACAGTGTGCCGCAGCCGGCTCCGGCGCCGCCAGGTGTGGGCGCGTGCTGCTGGCGGCCGCGCTCAGTCGGGCGTCATCCCGATGGGGTGCAGTGCGCGACCGATGAGACCGAATCGGTGGCGGGATGGAACACCACGGCCCGTACCGCGGCCGGTGAGAAGGAGGACTGGTGACGGATGGCGACAAAAGCGCCCGGCTTCAACCGCGGTCGTCGCGGGTCCACAGCCCACCGTGTTCGGACTTCACCGGAAACTTCGGCACCGGGCCGTAGGCCGGCGCGCACAGGGCGCGGCCGTCGCGCACGTCGAAGCGGGCGCCGTGCAGCACGCACTCGATGCTGCCGGCAGCAGGGTCGAAGGTGCCGGGGGACAGCTCGTAGTCCTCGTGGCTGCAGCGGTCTTCCAGCGCATAGAACTGGCCGTCGAAGTTGAACACCACGATCGGCGTGTCGGTCACCTCGTCCCACACCGTCTTCATTTCGCCCGGCAGCAGTTCGCCGTCGGCGCAGACGAAGGTCCAGGTCTCGCTCATGCGGCACCGCCCAGCGGCTTTTCCAGCACCTCGAAACGCAGGTCTTCGCGCTTTGGCAGGCCGAAGCGCGCGTCGCCGTACGGAAACGGCTTCTTGATGCCGGTGCGACGATAGCCGCGGCGCTCGTAGAAGGCGATGAGTTCCTCGCGCAGGTCGATCACGGTCATCCGCATCAGCGGCAACCGCCACTCCTGCCAGGCGATGCGCTCGGCCTCGGCCAGCACGGTCTTGCCCAGGCCGCCGCCCTGCGCCTGCGGCTGCACCGAGAACATGCCGAAATAGCCGGCACCGTCCTCGTCGGCGACATGCGCGCAGGCGATCAATTCGCCATCGCGCTCGGCCAGCAACACCAGGCTGCGCGGACGCAGGATGTCGGCGCGCAGCACCTCGCGGTCGATGCGGTTGCCGTCGAGCAGGTCGGCTTCGGTGGTCCAGCCGACGCGGCTGCTGTCGCCGCGATAGGCCGAGGTGACCAGCGCGGCGATGGCGTCGAGATCGTCGACGGTGGCGGTGCGGAAGGTGAGGGTGTGCATGGGCCGATTCTAGGGCGTGCCGCCGGGAATGGGGAATGGTGAATCGGGAATCGGAATGCGCGCTCTCAAGGAGGCGAGGACACCTCTTGCCCGCTAGGCACAGTCCGTGCGTGGAGCGCTTTGCCGATTCCCGATTCCCTACTCCCGATTCCCAGCTTCAATCACCCCAACAGCGCCCGCACCTTCCGCAACGCCGCCACGAAACGCTCGATCTCGGCATGCGTGTTGTAGAACGCCAGCGAGGCGCGGCAGGTGGCGGCGACGCCGTAGAACTGCAGCAGGGGGTGCGCGCAGTGCTGGCCGGAGCGCACCGCCACGCCTTCCAGGTCGAGCAGGGTGGCCAGGTCGTGGGCGTGGGCGCCCTCGATCAGGAACGAGACCACCGCGGCCTTGCCCGGTGCGGTACCGAACAGGCGCAGGCCGTCGATCCGCTGCAGTTCCTCGGTGAGGTGCGCGAGCAGTTCGGTCTCGCGCGCTTCCACGTGCTGCAGCCCGATCCCCTGCAGATAGTCCACCGCCGCGCCGAGGCCGACGAAACCGGCGATGTTGGGGGTGCCGGCCTCGAACTTGTGCGGCGGGTCGTTGAACACGGTGCCGTCGAAGCTGACTTCCTTGATCATCTCGCCGCCGCCCAGGAACGGCGGCATCGCCTGCAGGTGCTCGCGCCGCGCCCACAGCGCGCCGGTGCCGGTCGGGCCGCACATCTTGTGGCCGGTGATGGCGTAGAAGTCGCAGCCGATCGCGGCCACGTCCAGTGGTCGGTGCGGGGCGGCCTGCGACCCGTCGATGACGCTGACGATGCCGCGCTTGCGCGCCTCGCGGCAGATCTCGCGCACCGGGTTGACCGTGCCCAGCACGTTGGAGACGTGCGCCAGGGCCAGCAGCTTGACGTCGGCGGTCATCGCCGCGCGCAGCGCGTCCAGGTCCAGCGCGCCGTCGGCGGTGATCTCGGCGACCTTGACCGTGGCGCCGGTGCGTTGCGCGACCAGTTGCCAGGGCACGATGTTGGCGTGGTGCTCCATGCGCGACACCAGGATGGTGTCGCCGGCGCGCAGCCGCGGCAGTGCCCACGAGTACGCCACCAGGTTCAGCGCGAAGGTGGCGCCGCTGCACAGCACCAGCTCGTCGGCGCGCACGTTGAGGAAGCGCGCCAGCCGGGTCCGCGCACCCTCGTAGGCCTCGGTGGCCTCGCTGCCGAGCGCGTGCACCGCGCGACTGACGTTGGCGTTGTGGCGGCGATAGAACGCGTCGGTCGCCGCGATCACCTGCAGCGGCTTCTGCCCGGTGTTGGCGTTGTCGAAGTACACCAGCGGCTTGCCGTGCACTTCCCGCATCAGCAGCGGGAAGTCGCGGCGGACCGCATCCCAGTCCGACGCCTGCGGCGTGGCGCTGTGCGCGGCGGGCCCGTTCATGCCACGCCCGCGTCGCTCAGCGCCCGCTCCAGCCGCGCCAGCAGGCCTTCGCCCAGCGCCGGTTCCAGCGCGCCGACCGGCTCCCCGCCGA
>NZ_AQOK01000276.1:0-6779 GCF_000364645.1 Xanthomonas sp. SHU 308
CGCGTTCCTGCGGCAGCCCGCGCGAGCGCAGGTAGAACAGCGCATTGGCATCGAGCTGGCCGACGGTGGCGCCGTGCGCGGCCTTGACCTCGTCGGCATCGATCACCAGCACCGGCTGGGTGTCGATTTCGGCGTCGGCGGACAGCAGCAGGTTCTTGTTCGACAGCGCCGCGTCGGTGCCGTCGGCGCCGTGGCGAATGCGGATGCCGCCATGGAAGGCCACGCGGCTGCGCCCGGTGGCGACACCGCGCCACAGCAGTTCGCAGGCGGTGTCGCGGGCGATGTGCTCGATGCCCAGGCGGGTGTCGAGCTGGCGCCGGCCGTTGCCGAGCAGCACGCCGTTGGCGACGAGCTTGGCGTTGTCGCCCTCCAGGCGCACGTTGAGTTCGTGCCGGGCCAGCGCGCCGCCCAGTTCCAGGTCCACACGCCGGTACTGCGCGTCGCGCGCCAGTACCGCATCGGTACGCAGCAGCGCGGTGACGCCGGCCGCCTCGTCCTGCACGCGGGCGTGGCTCAGTTGCGCGCCGGCGGCCAGATGCACGTGCGCCAGGCTGTTGCTCAGGTGCGCGGCATCGCCGGCATGCAGATGATGCTCGACCAGCGCCAGCGTCGCGTCCTGGCGCAGTTCGATCAGGTGGCGGTGGTGCCAGGCCAGGTCCGCCTCGGCGGCGGTGGAGACGAACACCAGGTGCAGCGGCTGCTCCACGCGCACGCCGGCGTCCACCCGCAGCACGCAGCCTTCGTCGGCGAGGGCGGCGTTGAGCTGGGCGAACACCTCGTCGCTGCGTTCGAAGCGGCGGCCGAGGAAGCGCATGGCAGCGTCGCCGCTGCGCAGGATGGTCGACAGCCGCTGCAGCTCCGCCCCGGTCGGCAGGCCGCTCAGATCCGACAGCGCATCGCTGGCGCGGCCGTTGACGAACACCAGGCGCGGTGCCGGGATACCGTCGAGCAAGGCCGCGTCCACCGCCGGCGCGGTCTGCGGTGCAGGCGCGAAGCTGCGCCGTTCCAGTGCGCGCAGCGAGGTGTACTTCCAGGCTTCGCTGCGCGTGCCGGGCAGGCCGTCGCGCAGCGCTTGATCCAGCGGCGCGCGGCGTGCGGCATCGCCGTGGAACGCGGCGGCCAGCGAGTCGAGCAGGGCGCTCATTGCACGGCCGCCTCGGGCGCCACGCGCTCCTTCAGCCAGGCATAGCCGTGCGCTTCCAGCTCCAGCGCCAGCTCGGGGCCGCCGGTCTGCACGATGCGGCCGTCGGCCAGCACATGCACCACGTCCGGCTTGATGTAGTCGAGCAGGCGCTGGTAGTGGGTGATCACCACGAACGCGCGCTCCGGCGAGCGCAGCGCGTTGACGCCTTCGGCCACGGTCTTGAGTGCGTCGATGTCCAGGCCGCTGTCGGTCTCGTCGAGGATCGCCAGCTTCGGCTCCAGCACCGCCAACTGGAAGATCTCGTTGCGCTTCTTCTCGCCGCCGGAGAAACCCTCGTTGACGCCGCGATGCAGCAGTTCGTCCTTCAGGTGCAGCACCGCCAGCTTCTGCCGGACCAGCTTGAGGAACTGCATCGAATCCAGCTCGGCCTCGCCACGCGCCTTGCGCTGCGCGTTGAGCGCGGCGCGCAGAAAGTAGGTGTTGTTCACGCCGGGGATTTCCACCGGGTACTGGAAGGCCAGGAACAGGCCGGCAGCGGCGCGCTCCTCCGGTTCCAGTTCGAGCAGGTCGGCATCGTCGAAGCGCACGCTGCCGTTGGTGACTTCATAGCCGTCGCGGCCGGCCAGCACGTTGCCCAGGGTGGACTTGCCGGCGCCGTTGGGCCCCATGATGGCGTGCACTTCGCCCGGCTTCACCTGCAGCGACAGGCCCTTGAGGATGTCCTTGCCGGCGACGGAGGCGTGGAGGTTTTCTATGGTGAGCATGGGATGGTCCGTCAGAATTCTTTGATGTAGCCCCTCTCCCACCGGGAGAGGGGTTGGGGTGAGGGTGCGGTGCGAAGCATCTCGCGGGTTTGGGTGTGCGAGGTTGCGCACGTACCCTCATCCGGCGCTTCGCGCCACCTTCTCCCAGAGGGAGAAGGAAAGGCGTCAGCCGACCGAGCCTTCCAGCGACACTTCCAGCAGCTTCTTGGCTTCCACCGCGAACTCCATCGGCAGTTCGCGGAACACCTGCTTGCAGAAGCCGTCGACGATCATCGACACCGCGTTTTCCTGGTCGATGCCGCGGGCACGACAGTAGAACAGTTGGTCGTCGCTGATCTTGGAGGTGGTGGCCTCGTGCTCGACGGTCGCGGTCGGATGCTTGACCTCGATGTACGGGAAGGTATGCGCGCCGCACTGCTTGCCGATCAGCAGCGAGTCGCACTGGGTGTAGTTGCGCGCGCCCTCGGCACTGCGCTCCACCTTGACCAGGCCGCGGTAGGTGTTCTGCCCGCGGCCGGCGCTGATGCCCTTGCTGACGATCTTGCTCTTGGTGCGCTTGCCGACGTGGATCATCTTGGTGCCGGTGTCGGCCTGCTGGCGGTGATGGGTCAGCGCCACCGAGTGGAACTCGCCCACCGAGTCGTCGCCCAGCAGCACGCAGGACGGGTACTTCCAGGTGATCGCCGAACCGGTCTCGACCTGGGTCCAGGTGATCTTGCTGCGCGCACCGCGGCATTCGCCGCGCTTGGTCACGAAGTTGTAGATGCCGCCGCGGCCTTCCTCGTCGCCCGGGTACCAGTTCTGCACGGTAGAGTACTTGATCTCCGCGTCTTCCAGCGCCACCAGCTCGACCACCGCCGCGTGCAGTTGGTTCTCGTCGCGCATCGGCGCGGTGCAGCCTTCCAGGTAGGACACGTAGGCCTTGTCCTCGCACACGATCAGGGTGCGCTCGAACTGGCCGGTGTGGCCGGCGTTGATGCGGAAATAGGTGCTCAGCTCCATCGGGCAGCGCACGCCCTTGGGGATGAACACGAAGCTGCCGTCGGAGAACACCGCCGAGTTGAGCGCGGCGAAGAAGTTGTCGCCGACCGGCACCACGCTGCCCAGGTACTGCCTGACCAGCTCCGGATGTTCCTTGATCGCCTCGGACATCGAGCAGAAGATCACGCCCTTCTCGGCCAGTTCCTTGCGGAAGGTGGTACCGACCGAGACCGAATCGAACACCGCGTCCACCGCCACGCCGGCCAGCTTGGCGCGCTCGTGCAGCGGCACGCCCAGCTTGTCGTAGGTGTCCAGCAGCTCCTTCGGCACCTCGTCCAGCGAGGCGTACTTCGGGCCCTTGGGCGCGGAGTAGTAGCTCAGCGCCTGGAAGTCGATCGGCGCGATGTCCAGCTTGGCCCAGTGCGGCATCGGCATCTTCAGCCAGTGCCGGTAGGCGGCCAGGCGCCACTCGGTCATCCATTCCGGCTCGTCCTTCTTCACAGACAGGGCGCGCACGACGTCCTCGTTCAGGCCGGGCAGGAACGAATCGGATTCGATGTCGGTGACGAAGCCGGCGTCGTAGCGACGTCCCAGCCGTTCCAGGATTTCAGCGTTTTCGGTGGCCATGGGGCTGCCTACAGGTCAGGTGGTCGCGAACCGCACGGCAATGGAACGCCGTTTCGGATCGCCGGAGGGGGGGAGGGGATGGAGCATCTGCGCCAGGGTCACGCCGCGCAGCGCGTCGGCGACCACGTCGTTGATCAGCCGCCAGTTGGAACGCACGCCACAGGTCTGGGCGATGCTGCACTGGCTGCCGTGGTGGCTGCATTCTGTGATCGCCAGCGGGCCTTCCATCGCCTCGACGATCTGGATCAGGGTGATGGCGTCGGCCGGGCGTGCCAGCCGGTAGCCGCCGCGCACGCCGCGCAGGCCCTCGACCAGGCCGGCCTGGGCCAACGGCTTGAGCAGCTTGCTGACCGTGGGCGGCTCCAGACCGGCCTGTTCGGCCAGTTCGGTCGCGCTCAACACTTCGTTCGGACGCGCGGCGAGCACGGTCAGCACGACGGTGGCGTAATCGGTGAGCTTGGTGACGCGGAGCATGGCGACGCGGTGGTTTTTCAATGCGGACCGAAATTGTACTCTTTTGCGCCGCAGCGTCCAACCGGGCCATTCATCTTTTCTTTCGATCGCGGCGATTCGGGGGATCGCGGCGGCCGCGGTCGCCGGACCGGGAGGCGCGGGCTTGGGATCGCGGGCGATGTGCGCCAGAATCTAGGCTTTCCTGTCCGGATCGCCGCATGCCCCGCAAGATCGCCGCCCGCAAGTCCCGCATCCATGGCAACGGCGTGTTCGCCGTGCTGCCGCTCAAGAAAGGCGAGCGGGTCATCGAGTACAAGGGCCGCCGCCGCAGCCACGCCGAAGTCGACCGCGACGAGGCCGGCGACGTCGAGACCGGGCACACCTTCCTGTTCACCCTCAGCGACGACTACGTGATCGACGCCAACTACGAGGGCAACGACGCGCGCTGGATCAACCACAGCTGTGCGCCGAACTGCGAGGCGGTGATCGTCGAGGCCGAGGGCGAGGACCGCCGCAAGGACAAGGTGGTGATCGAGGCGCTGCGCGACATCAAGCCCGGCGAAGAACTCACCTACAACTACGGCATCACCCTGGCCGAGCGTCACACGCCACGGCTGAAGAAGATCTGGGAATGCCGCTGCGGCGCCAAGAACTGCACCGGCACCATGCTGCAGCCCAAGCGCTGAGGTCGCGTCCAGCCGTGCACGCCGCGCCGACGCGCGGTTCACGGCACTGCCACCGGCGCGTTTCTACGGTGGGACTCCCCCTACTCGAGGAGTGTCCCATGAGCGCAATGCCTTCCCTTGCCGGCAAGCAGGTGGCCGTCCTGGCCACCGACGGTTTCGAACAGTCGGAACTGCAGGAACCCAAGCGCCTGCTCGAATCCTGGGGCGCCCAGGTCGACGTGATCGCGCCGGGCGAGGCCAGCAGCATCCGCGGCTGGAACAAGAAGGACTGGGGCGACAGCGTGCCGGTGGACAAGCGCCTGCAGCAGGCCCAGGCCGGCGACTACGACGCGCTGGTGCTGCCGGGTGGCGTCATCAACCCGGACAGCCTGCGCACCGAGCCGACCGCGATCGCCTTCATCCAGTCCTTCGCCAGCGCCGGCAAGCCGGTGGCGGCGATCTGCCACGGCCCGTGGCTGCTGGCCGAGAGCGGGCTGGTGCGCGATCGCCAGGTGACCTCGTGGCCGTCGCTGAAGACCGACCTGTCCAATGCCGGTGGACGCTGGGAGGATCAGGAGGTGGTGGTGGACGGCAATCTGATCACCAGCCGCAAGCCGGACGACATCCCGGCGTTCGCGCAGGCGGTGGCCAAGGCGCTGGGCTGAGGCCTGGCGATTCGCCTGCGCCGCCGCGATGGTGGCGGATGCGGGAGCCCACCAGAAACAGAAACGGCGGCCGAGGCCGCCGTTTCTACGTGCGCTGCTGGTGGCGGCTGCCGCCGCACCCCGGACGTCGCGTGGGTTACTGCGCGGGAAGCATGCCCGCCGGCACCAGCTTGCCGATGTCCTGGTTGAAACGCACCACCAGCGCACCGTTCTCCACGCCGGCCGACTGGATCTGCACATCGCCCAGCATCGCGGTCAGGCGCGGATCGAGCTTGTAGATTGGCTCCTTGCGCGCGTAGTCCTCCAGCCAGGCATTGAGCAGCTCACGCGTATTGGCGTCGAGCTTGCCGCCATTGGCAGCCGGGCGGAAATCATCGATGGTCGGGGACTGCAGGTGGAAGCTCTGGCTCTGCTGGTCATAGCGCAGGGCGCTGGTCAGCAGGACCTGGCCCAGTGGCGTCGGCGTGCCGCCGCCGGTGGCCATGCTCAGGTCGAACTGCATCTTCAGGCGGTCGCCCGGCGGCAGGCTCAGCTTCGGATCGCGGACGGTCATCTTGAGCAGCCCGCCCAACGCCTTGTGCGTCTGCGGGAAGCTGCTGTCCAGGTAATGCTGCACGTCGGCGGCACCGACGCTGACCTGGTGGCCCTGGATGGTCGGCTCGGCCTGGGCCTGGGTGGCGACGGCGAGCGCCAGCAGCGCCGCCGCGCGCAGGGTGAACTTGCGGAAGATCATCGGGAAGCCCTGGGCGAACGAGAGGAATTCACCATAACGGTGGCCGGTGAATGCGCGATTAGCGGAACCGGCGGCGCGGGAGTCGTCGCTCAGGCGGCCGGCAGCGCCAGCCGTGCCAGCAGCGCGTCCAGCGCCGGCTGCAGCGGCGCCAGCAGTTCACGCGCCTCTCCCTCGCTGCGCTCGCCCAGGCCGCGCAGCAACTGCGTACCGACGATCAGTGCGGCGCGCTCGTCGCCGCGCAGTCCGGGCTGGCGCTGTGCCGCCTCGAGCAGGCGCATCCAGTCCTGCCGACAGCGCGCCTCCAGTTCGATGGTGCAGCGGCCCTGGCAGGGCAGGCCGTCGTCCTGGATCGGGGTGACGGTGACGCGATAGCGTTGGGAGGCGGTCATGGCAGTGGCGCACGCGGGGTGTGCCTCCAAGATAGGCGCGCGCGAGCGGCACCACGAGCCTGTCGCTCGCGACGCTCTGTTCCAGTGCGTCCGTTCAGCGAGCCGCGCGCAGCAGCGGCAGCGGATCATAGGCGCCGCCCTCGGCGTAGACGCCATAGTGCAGGTGCGGCGGCGTGCCGCGCGCGTTGCCGCTGTCGCCCACCGCGCCCAGCGGGTCGCCGGGCTGCACCAGGTCGCCGACCTGCAGCCCCGGTGCCCACGTTTGCAGGTGCGCGTAGTAGTGCCGCTGCCGGGCCGGGCCCAGCACCCAGACCTGGCGGCCGCCGAGGCCGCGGTCGGCGATGGCCACGACGATGCC
>NZ_AQOK01000277.1:0-5805 GCF_000364645.1 Xanthomonas sp. SHU 308
TGGCAGGTGCTGGCGCTGCTCTCGCGCGGCCTCACCAATGCCGCGCTCGGCGCCGAACTCGGCATCAGCGCCGGCACCGCCAAGGTCCACGTCGAGCGCATCCTGCACAAGCTGCAGGTGGCCGACCGCACCCAGGCCGCGGTGGTCGCGGTGCAGGCGGGGGTGGCGCTGTGAGGGCGCTGGCGCGGCGCTGGAACGACTGGCCGCTGACCCGCAAGAGCCTGGCGCTGGTGGCGCTGCCGCTTTTGCTGCTGGTGGCGGCGCTGGTGGCGATCTACAGCGTGGAGCGGCAGAACATCGCCGCCGAGAACGACGTGCGCCGCACCCTGCAGTTGCTCAGCGATTTGCACGAGGCGCATGCGCTGCTGGCCGAGACCGCCGCTGGCGTGCGCGGCTACCGGCTGGTGCGCCAGGACGCGTTCCTGACCCCGTACCGGGACGCCGAGCCGCGGCTGAAGACCGTGGTGCAGCGCCTGTCGCAACGCATCACCGACCCGCGCCAGGCGCAGCGCTTCGCCCGCATCCAGCCGCTGTTCGAGGAGAAGATGCAGGGCTGGCGGCGGCTGCTCGCGCCGGACCTGAGCCGCGAGGAAGAGATCCGCCAGCTGCGCGAGGGCAAGGTCACCCTCGACATCCTGCGTGCGGAACTGCGCGAGCTGCGCAACTACGAGACCGCGCAGTTGCAGGTGCGTACCGCCAAGGCGCAGGCGCTGCGCCAGCGCAACCTGCTGATCACCCTGTGCGCGGCGATGCTGGGCGGACTCGGTGCGGTGCTCGCGGTGGCCTGGTTCGCCTCGTCGCTGTCGCGACGCCTGCGCCAGCTCTCGGCCAATGCCGACCACCTCGGCGACGGCCGGCCGCTGGCGCCACAGCCACCGGCCGGCGACGAACTGGGCCAGGTCGCGCAACGCCTGCAGCAGGCCAGCACCCTGCTCGCCGCGCGCGCCGAGGAAGCGCAGTCGGCGCGCCGCGAGGCCGAGAGCGCCAACCGCGCCAAGACCGAATTCCTCTCGCGCAGCAGCCACGAACTGCGCACCCCGCTCAACGCCATCCTCGGTTACGCGCAGGTGCTGGAGATGGACCTGCCGGGCGTGGCGCAGCGCGACCACCTACAGCACATCCTCGGCGCCGGCCGACACCTGCTGGGACTGATCACCGAACTGCTGGACATCGCCCGCATCGAGGCCGACCAGCTCGACCTGAGCCCGCGCCCGGTGCCGGTGCATGCCGCACTGGAAGAGGCGCTGGGCCTGGTCGCACCGGAGGCGCAGGCGCGCGGCATCGTGCTGCGGCCGCCGCAGTTGCCGCCGGAGTGGACCGTACGCGCCGACCCGCAGCGGCTGCGCCAGGTGCTGATCAACCTGCTGTCCAACGCGATCAAGTTCAACCGTCCCGGTGGCGCGGTGTGGGTGAGCGCCGTGCCCGAAGGCCAGTCCCTGGCCCTGACCGTGCACGACCAGGGTCACGGCCTGACGCCGGCGCAGGTGGAACGCTTGTTCACGCCGTTCGAGCGGCTCGGCGCCGAGCGCTCGGCGATCGAGGGCACCGGTCTGGGTCTGGCGCTGAGCAAGCGCCTGACCGAGGCGATGGGCGGGCGCATCGCCGTGGACAGCGGCCCGGACGGATCGCGCTTCACCATCGCGCTGCCGCTGGACCGCCCACAGGCAGCGGCACTGCCTGACCCCGCCGTGATGGCGACGACGGCGAGCGGGATCCAGCGCCAGTTGCTGAGCGTGGAGGACAACCCGTCCAACCAGGCGCTGATCCGCACCCTGGTCGAACGCCGCCCGCACTGGCGCCTGCACGAGGCCGCCAGCCTGGCGCAGGCGCACGCGCATCTGCAGCAGGCCACGCCCGACCTGATCCTGCTCGACCTGCACCTGAGCGACGGCAACGGCGAGGACCTGCTGCAGGCGCTGCGCGCGCAGCCGCACACCGCAGCGATCCCGGTGGTGGTGATCAGCGCCGATGCCACCGCGACCACGCTGGCGCGCGTGCAAGGCGAGCCGGTGCGCGCCTACCTGACCAAGCCGCTGGACGTGGCCGACTTCTTCTCCGTTCTGGACCGACACCTCGCATGACCCGCAACGATGTCCTCGCCGCGCGCATCCTGATCGTCGACGACGAACCGGCCAACGTCCGCCTGCTGGAGGAGCTGCTGCAGCGCGAAGGCTTCCGCCAGGTGGTGGCGACCACCGACCCGCAGCGGGTGCTGGGGCTGGTCGCCGCATTCGCGCCGGACCTGATCCTGCTCGACCTGATGATGCCGGAGCTGGACGGCTACGCGATCCTGGAACAGCTGGCGCGCCTGGCCGGCCCGTCCACCTTCCTGCCGGTGATCGTGCTCACCGCCGACCCCAGCCGCAGCGCCCGCCACCGCGCCCTCGGCCTGGGCGCCAAGGATTTCCTGACCAAGCCGCTGGACACCTTCGAAGTCGCCCTGCGCGTCTGGAACGTGGCCGAGACCGTGGTGCTGTTCAAACGCCTGCGCGCGCTGGCCGTGGCGGATGCCGCGCCGCCGGGATGGCTGACGGCCGGGATTGGGGATTAGGGATTGGGGATTCGCAACGGCAGCCCCCCGCTTTTGCCAATCCCCAATCCCGACTCCCCAATCCCGGCCCCCAACCTACATCGCCCGCGTCACCTGGCCGCCCAGGCCCAATGCCATCAGCACTTCCTGGGCCTTTTCCAGCAGTTCGTCGGCCACGCAGACCTGGACCACGCCGAACGGCAGTTCGCCGGCGCCGCCGAGCAGGGCCTCGCCGAACACGAAGGCGGTGATGCCGGCATCCTCCAGCGCGTGCTTGGCCAGGTGCGCGTCGATCAGGTGCTGGGCGCGGTAGGCGATCTGCATGGTCGAGCCCTCAGCGGCGAGCCACGGAGCCAGGCAGAACCTGGAGCGAGGAAAGGCAACACAGATCCGTAAACGGGTAGGCCAACTGAGAAGGACGCATGACGCCAAGGGCAAGACGGAACGCCTGCATGCGGGCTTCTCTTGAGTGAATTGTTCCGCAGCCTACGCGCCAGAACGGCCGCAGACCAGTCCGGCCAAGCTAAAGCAGCGCTTTACTTACTATAAACTTGCGCTTTACTTATTCTCAGACGCGCGCATGTCCGACACCCCCGCCACCGACGCCTCCGCCCCGGCCGAGAAGAAAGACTTCATCCGCCAGATCGTCCGCGAGGACCTGGCCAACGGCAAGCACACGGCCATCCGCACCCGCTTCCCGCCCGAGCCCAACGGCTACCTGCACATCGGCCACGCCAAGGCGATCTGCCTGGACTTCGGCATCGCCGCCGAGTTCGGCGGGCGCTGCAACCTGCGCTTCGACGACACCAATCCGGCCAAGGAAGATCCCGAATTCGTCGCCGCGATCCAGGACGACGTGCGCTGGCTGGGCTTCGACTGGGCCGAGCTGCGCCACGCCTCGGACTATTTCGAGGTGTACTACCTGGCCGCCGAGAAGCTGATCCGCGACGGCCACGCCTTCGTCTGCGACCTCTCCGCCGAGCAGGTGCGCGAGTACCGCGGCACCCTCACCGAGCCGGGCCGCGATTCGCCCTACCGCACCCGCAGCGTCGAAGAGAACCTGGACCTGTTCCGGCGCATGCGCGCGGGCGAGTTCCCGGACGGCGCGCGCACCCTGCGCGCCAAGATCGACATGAGCAGCGGCAACATCAACCTGCGCGACCCGGCGCTCTACCGGATCAAGCACGTCGAGCACCAGAACACCGGCAACGCCTGGCCGATCTACCCGATGTACGACTTCGCGCATTCGCTGGGCGATGCGGTGGAAGGCATCACCCACTCGCTGTGCACGCTGGAGTTCGAGGACCACCGCCCGCTGTACGACTGGTGCGTAGACAAGGTCGACCTGGCCGGCCACCCCGAACTGCTGCAGCCGCTGCTGGACAAGGGCCTGCCGCGCGAGGCGGCCAAGCCGCGGCAGATCGAGTTCTCGCGGCTCAACATCAACTACACGGTGATGAGCAAGCGCAAGCTGACCCAGCTCGTCGCCGAGGGCCTGGTCGATGGCTGGGACGACCCGCGCATGTACACCCTGCAGGGCCTGCGTCGCCGCGGCTACACGCCGGCCGCGCTGCGCCTGCTGGTCGACCGCGTCGGCATCAGCAAGCAGAACTCGGTGATCGACTTCTCGGTGCTCGAAGGCTGCCTGCGCGAAGACCTGGACGCGCACGCCGCGCGGCGCATGGCGGTGATCGAGCCGCTGAAGCTGGTGCTGAGCAACCTGCCCCAGGGCCACAGCGAAACCCTGACCTTCTCCAATCATCCCAAGGATGAGAGCTTCGGCACGCGCGAAGTGCCGTTCTCGCGCGAACTGTGGATCGAGCGCGAGGACTTCGCCGAAGTCCCGCCTAAAGGCTGGAAGCGGCTGGTACCGGGCGGCGAAGTGCGCCTGCGCGGCGCCGGCATCGCCCGCGTCGACGAAGTGATCAAGAACGCCGCCGGCGAGATCGTGGAACTGCGCGGCTGGCTCGACCCGGAATCGCGTCCGGGTATGGAAGGCGCCAACCGCAAGGTCAAGGGCACCATCCACTGGGTCAGCGCCGCGGACGCGGTGGAGGCCGAGATCCGCCTGTACGACCGCCTGTTCTCGGTGGAAAAGCCCGACGACGAGTCCGACGGCAAGACCTACCGCGACCACCTCAACCCCGACTCCAAGCGCAGCGTGCGCGGCTATGTCGAACCCGCCGCCGCCCAGGCCGCGCCGGAGCAGGCGTTCCAGTTCGAGCGCACCGGCTATTTCGTCGCCGACCGCTACGACCACCGCGCCGACGCGCCGGTATTCAACCGCAGCGTGACCCTGCGCGATACCTGGAGCGGCGGCCAGGGCGGCTGACCAAGCGCGTGTGCGATGCCTCCAGCTACGGCGATGTCCTGGAGGAAGGCAGCGCATCGGCCGCGGACCGCGTGCCCGAACATCTACCGCGTCGTTCGGCGCTATCGCGTCGGGACTGAAGTCCCTCCCACAGGATGGCTGCATGCGCGGCCGCTTCCTGCAGGGCTAGCGTTAGCGTTGTTTTATTGGTGAGGCATCGCGCTGAAGCGGCGGCTAAAAAGCCGGGATTGGGGACTTGGGATTGGGGATTCGGAACCCCGCAAATCGGAACCCGAAATGTTCCGCAAGTGCTGGGCGGTTGCGATTGCACTGTGGGAGGGCTTCAGCCCCGACGGGCTTTACCGATAGCGCCTGTCGGGGCTGAAGCCGCACCCACCGTGGAGTCGCGGAGTGGCTTTTTGTCGCCAGAGGCGCCGCACATACCGTGCACTCGCGAAAAACCCCCAATCCCCAATCCCCGCCCTTCCCCCGCCACCGCCCGCGCGCTAGCGTAACGGGCATGTCCCCCGCCCCGTCCTTCAGCCTGCGCAGCTACGGCCGCGATGGCGCCGCCCATCAGCATGGCCACGTGCAACTGGTGCTGCCGCTGCACGGCACGCTGGAGCTGGAAGTGGACGGCCGCGGCGGCTATCTGGACCGTTTCCGCGCCGCGGTGGTCGCGCCGCAGACCCGGCATGCGCAGTCCGCGCTGGATGCCAACCGCTTCCTGATCGTCGATTGCCGCACCGACGCCTTCGGCGACGACGCGCTGGAGCGCCTGCGGCGACGGCCGTTCCTCGACCTGCCGCCGCCGCTGCAGGATCTGCTCGCCGACCAGACACCGCATCCGGACCTCGCTGCCACCCATGCCGATGCCGGCGCCGCCGTGCTGGCCTGGCTGCAGGCGGGCACCGCGCCGCGCGGCTGGCAGCGGCTGCAGGCGCTTTGCCGGCGCATCGAGGCA
>NZ_AQOK01000278.1:0-4710 GCF_000364645.1 Xanthomonas sp. SHU 308
CCGGCGGGATGAGCGCGCTGCCGCGCCCGCCGTTCGCGTCGGCGACGCCGGCGGACCGGCGCGGGCGGCCGTTGCGCGACCTGCGCCTGTCGGTGATCGAGGCCTGCAATTTCCGCTGCGGCTACTGCATGCCGGCCGACAAGGTGCCGGATGATTACGGCTTCGACGCCGCATCGCGGCTGTCGTTCGCGCAGCTGGAGACGGTGGCCCGTGCCTTCGTCCGCAACGGCGTCAACAAGCTGCGCCTGACCGGCGGCGAACCGCTGCTGCGCCGCGATCTGCCCGAGTTGGTGCGGCGGCTGGCGCGCATCCCCGGCGTGGACGATCTGGCCATGACCACCAACGGCGCGCTGCTGGCGCGGCATGCGCAGGCCTTGCGCGAGGCCGGCCTGCGCCGGGTCACGGTCAGCCTGGATGCGATCGAGCCGGCGGTGTTCCGGAAGTTGTCCGGCGACCGTGGCGAGATCGCGCAGGTGCTGGAGGGCATCGACGCGGCGGTCGCGGCCGGGCTGGGGCCGGTCAAGCTCAATTGCGTGGTCCAGCGCGGCATCAACGACGACCAGGTGCTGCCGTTGCTGGCGCATTTCCGCGGCAGTGGCCACGTGCTGCGCTTCGTCGAATACATGGACGTCGGCACCTGCAACGCCTGGCGCCGCGAGCGGGTGGTGCCTGCTGCCGAACTGCGCGACCGCATCGCCGCCCGCTGGCCGCTGCAGGCGCTGGCGCCGCACTACCCGGGCGAGGTCGCCGCGCGCTATGCGTTCGCCGATGGCGGCGGCGAGATCGGCTTCGTGACCTCGGTCAGTGCGCCGTTCTGCGGCGATTGCCACCGCGCCCGGGTCTCGGCCGACGGCCATCTCTACACCTGTCTGTTCGCGGGCGAGGGCACCGATTTGCGGCCAGCGCTGGCGGGGGGCGAGGAGGCGCTGGCCGAACGCGTGCGTGCGCTGTGGGAACGCCGCGACGATCGCTACAGCGAACTGCGCGGCGCGGCGACCGCCACGCGCGGCAAGCACGTCGAAATGTTCCTGATCGGCGGTTGAGCCATGGACGCCGCCGTGCAACGTGCGCTGGTCGCGCTGGAACTGGAATTGCTGGAACCGGCGGTGCGTGCCTCAGCGGCGCGCGTGGCGGAACTGCTCGACGACGCCTTCGTCGAGTTCGGTGCCTCCGGCCGCTGCTTCGACAAGCCGGCGGTGCTCCAGGCGTTACCGGCTGAGTCGGGCGCATTTCGCTACTGTGCATTCGACATCGATGTGCAGCTGCTGGAACCGGAGTTGGCGCACCTGCGTTATCGCAGCGAGCGCAGCGGCGGTGGCGAGCCGCCGCGGCAGGCGCTGCGCAGTTCGCTTTGGCGGTATCGCGACGGCCAATGGCGCATGCTGTTCCACCAAGGCACGCCGATCCCCGGCGGCGCTTGAAGATCGCGCCGTGGGAGCGGCAGCGCAATCCATGACCAAGAAGACCTCCGCCACGTCCGCGCGCGCCGCCGCGCCGGCGCTGACCCATTTGGACCCGCAGGGATTGCCGACCATGGTCGACGTCTCCGCCAAGGCTGCCACCGCGCGTGTGGCGGTGGCCGAGGCGCAGGTGCGCTTTCCCGCGGCCGTGGCCGCGCAGTTGCGCGCCGACGCGTTGCGCAGCGCCAAGGGCGGCATCGTCGACACCGCGGTGATCGCCGGCACGATGGCGGTCAAGCGCACCCACGAACTGATTCCGTTCTGCCATCCGTTGCCGATCGACGGCTGCCGCTTCGCCATCGACTGGCGCTCGCCGCAGGTGCTGGGCATCGAATGCACGGTGCGCACCGTGCACCGCACCGGCGTGGAGATGGAGGCACTGACCGGCGCCAGCGTCGCCGCGCTGACCGTCTACGACATGTGTAAGGCGCTGACCCACGCGATGACCATCGGCCCGGTGCGGCTGGTCGGCAAGCGTGGCGGCAAGCGCGACGTCGGGAGCGTGGCATGAGCGTCCAGGTGAGCGTGCTGTACTTCGCCAGCCTGCGCGAGGCTGCGGGCCTGGAGCGCGAACAGGTGCGCACCGATGCGCCCGACCTGCGCGCGCTGTATGCCGAACTCGATGCCCGCCATGGCCTGCGCTGGCCGCTGGATCGCTTGCGGGTGGCGGTGGACAGCGCCTTCGTCGGCTGGGACGAGGCGGTGCGCGACGGCAGCGAAGTGGTGTTCATTCCGCCGGTTTCGGGAGGCTGAGCCATGTCCACCGAACCGCGTTTCCGGCTGGCCGACCACCCGCTCGACATCGCCACGCTGCGCGCCCCGCTGGCGCACGCCCAGGCAGGCGCCTATGCCAGCTTCGAAGGCTGGGTGCGCGACCACAACGACGGCCGCGCGGTCGACGGCCTGCACTACGAGGCCTACGCCGCACTGGCCGAGGCCGAAGGCCAACGCATCGTCGACGAGGCCCTGGCCCGTTTCGCCATTCTCGACCTGCGTTGCGTGCACCGCGTCGGCGAACTGGCGATCGGCGACCTGGCGGTGTGGGTCGGTGTGGTCGCCGCGCACCGAGGCGCCGCCTTCGACGCCTGCCGCTACGTCATCGACGAGGTCAAGGCGCGCGTACCGATCTGGAAGCGCGAACGTTATCGCGACGGCGATGCGGGGTGGCTGCATCCGGAGACGCAGGCGTCGCAACCCGAGTAGCGGCGCGCGCGATCAGGCGTTGATCGTGTCTTCGTACAGAAGGGTGATAACCCCGCCGGCTGACCGCGCCAGGCATAGCCTGCCGCCGCAAGGATCTCTGTGCCGTCGCCACGGCCGGAACGAATGACACGCCGGGGTGGCTGTTGCTTTCTTATAGGCGCAGCCGCTGCCTGCGATCGAGGCTGATCGTTCATCGTCGTAGAAGGGTGGTAACCCCGCCGGCTGACCGCGCCAGGCATAGCCTGCCGCCGCAAGGATCTCTGTGCCGTCGCCACGGCCGGAACGAATGACAGGCCGGGATGGCTGTTGCTTTCTGCAGGCGCAGCAACTGCTTGCGATCGAGGCTGATCGTTCGTCGTCGTAGGAGGGTGGTAACCCCGCCGGCTGACCTCGGCGCCCGCGTCGATCGATACCGTTGCTGCCTTCCGGCCCTGGCGGGGTTTTCGACCTAGCGTCGCGAGGGGCCGACGGGGCCACCATAGAGACGAAACCGCGCCAGTGGCGCGGTCTTTCCCTTTGAGTCTTACGCCAACGGCGAAGCAACTCTGCGAGGGAAGCGCAATTCAATCTGGCGGAGAGAGGGGGATTCGAACCCCCGAAGCGCGGTTTAGACGCTTACACACTTTCCAGGCGTGCTCCTTCAACCACTCGGACACCTCTCCGGGTCTTGCGCGGGCCATGCGGTCCGGGCAAGGGCGGGAATTCTAGCCGTCATGGCCGCCGTTCACAAGGCGAATCGCGGCCGCCGCGCTGACCGGCGTCACCTTTGCCCTGTTCATCGTCGCAGGCAGCCCTGCGCCAAAGGTCGGCGCGCGCGTGATGGCGGATGACCGGGCGACTGAACGATCGCGATGGCCCGGCGTGGCACAATGGCGGTTCAGATGAAGACGGTCGCCTGATGTCCTATCTCGTTCTCGCCCGCAAGTGGCGCCCCAAGCGTTTCGCCGAGCTGGTGGGGCAGGAGCATGTGGTCCGCGCGCTCACCAACGCGCTGGACAGCGGCCGGGTGCACCACGCCTTTCTGTTCACCGGCACCCGCGGCGTCGGCAAGACCACCATCGCGCGCATCTTCGCCAAGTCGCTGAACTGCGAGCAGGGCACCAGCGCCGACCCGTGCGGCCAGTGCGCGGCCTGCCTGGACATCGACGCCGGCCGCTACATCGACCTGCTGGAGATCGACGCCGCGTCCAACACCGGCGTGGACGACGTGCGCGAGGTGATCGAGAACGCGCAGTACATGCCCTCGCGCGGCAAGTTCAAGGTCTACCTGATCGACGAAGTGCACATGCTCTCCAAGGCGGCGTTCAACGCGCTGCTGAAGACCCTGGAAGAGCCGCCGGAGCACGTGAAGTTCCTGCTCGCCACCACCGACCCGCAGAAGCTGCCGGTGACGGTGCTGTCGCGCTGCCTGCAGTTCAACCTCAAGCGCCTGGACGAGGAGCAGATCCAGGGGCAGATGACCAAGATCCTGGCCGCCGAGCAGATCGAGGTGGATGCCTCGGCGATCGTGCAACTGGCCAAGGCCGCCGACGGCAGCCTGCGCGACGGCCTGTCGCTGCTCGACCAGGCCATCGCCTATGCCGGCGGTGCGCTGCGCGACGACGTGGTGCGGACGATGCTGGGCACGGTCGATCGCACCCAGGTCGGGGCGATGCTGGACGCGCTGGCCGATGCCGACGGGCAGCGGCTGCTGCAGGTGGTGGCCGGCCTGGCCGAGTTCTCGCCCGACTGGGGCGGGGTGCTGGAGGCGCTGGCCGAGGCCCTGCACCGCATCCAGGTCCGGCAACTGGTGCCGGGCGCGGCCATGCCCGCGCTGGACGGACTGGACCCCGCACCGCTGGCCGAGCGCCTGCGGCCGGAGATCGTGCAGCTGTGGTACCAGATGGCGCTGAACGGGCGCCGCGACCTGTACCTGGCGCCGAGCCCGCGCGCCGGGTTCGAGATGGCGCTGCTGCGCATGCTGGCGTTCCGGCCGATGGGCGCCGCGGCGCTGCCGGCCGGCACCGCGACCGCTGCGGCAGCGCAAGGACACGGCACTGCGCCGGCC
>NZ_AQOK01000279.1:0-8153 GCF_000364645.1 Xanthomonas sp. SHU 308
GGCGTACATCCATGTACGCCGCCCTTCGGGTTTTTCCCCGCGATGGCCGCCGCTGCGGAAGGGAACCCGGTAAGTCAAAAGCAACAACCGAAGCAACAGCAAAAGCAAAAGCAACGGCAGGATCGAATCTGCTGCAGAGCGTAGGCAATTCCGTCGCAAACGATGCGCACGCAAGCCACGACAGCAACCAGGAACTCACACGTTCAACAACAAAAACTCCCGCTCCCAAGAACTGATCACCCGGAAGAACGTCTCGTACTCCTTGCGCTTGACCGAAATGTACGCCCGCACGAAACGCGGCCCCAGCAACTCCTGCAACGGCGCACAACGCTCCAACTCGTCCAGCGCCTCGCCCAGCGAGCGCGGCAACTGATAGCCCATCTCCTTGCCGCTGCCGGTGGTCGGCTCGGTCGGCTCGAGCTTCTCGCGGATTCCGAGCAAGCCGCAGGCCAGCGTCGCCGCCATCGCCAGGTAGGGATTGGCGTCGGAACCGGCGAAACGACTCTCCACGCGCATGTTCTCGATCGTGTCGATCGGCACACGCAGGCCGCAGGTGCGGTTGTCGAAGCCCCACAGCACATTGCTCGGCGACACCTCGCCGAACATCAGCCGGCGGTAGGAATTGACGTTGGGCGCGAAGAACGCCATCGCCATCGGCACGTACTTCTGCAGGCCCGCCAGGTAATGGGCGAAGGTGCGGCTGTACTCGCCGGCGCGGCGGCCGCTGAAGACGTTCTTGCCGTGCTTGTCCACCAGGCTCTGGTGGATGTGCATCGCACTGCCCGGCTCGTTCTCCATCGGCTTGGCCAGGAAGGTGGCGTAGACCCCGTGGCGCAGCGCCGCCTCGCGCATGGTGCGCTTGAACAGGAACACCTGGTCGGCGCGCGACAGCGCGTCGTCGTGGGTGAAGTTGACCTCCAGCTGCGCCGCGCCGGATTCGTGGATCAGCGTGTCCACGTCCAGCTCCATCGCGTCGCAATAGTCGTACATCAGGTCCAGGATCGGATCGAACTCGTTGACCGCGTCGATCGAGTACGACTGCCGTGCCGTCTCCGGCCGACCCGAGCGGCCGGCAGGCGGCAGCAACGGAAAGTCCGGGTCGGTGTTCTTCTGCACCAGGAAGAACTCCAGCTCCGGCGCCACCACCGGCTTGCAGCCGATCGCCGCATACGCCTCCAGCACCCCGCGCAGCACGTTGCGCGGCGCCAGTTCGTGGGGCTGGCCTTCCTTGGTATAGCAATCGTGGATCACCTGCGCGGTGGGATCGGCGGCCCACGGCACCATGCGCACCGTGTCCGGGTCCGGGCGCAGCTGCATGTCCGAATCCGACGGCGAAGTCAGGTCGTAGTAGTCGTCCGGGTAGTCGCCGGTGACCGTGGTGGCGAAGATGCCCTCGGGCAGGCGCGTGCCGTAGTCGTGCGAGAACTTGGCGGCGGGAATGATCTTGCCGCGCGCGTTGCCGGTGATGTCCGGCACCAGGCACTCGACCTCGGTGATGTGGCGCTCCTTGAGCCAGCGCCGCAACGAGCTTTCCTGCTGTTCCGGGGTGTGCTTGCGCGATCGGGGTCGACTGGCCATGGGAATCAGCGCCTGCGGCTGGCCGCATAGTGGCGACAGGCGTCGCCGAAGGATTGGAAGATGCCGAGATAGAACGGGTCGTCGAGGACCCGCCACTCCGGATGCCATTGCACACCGAGCAGGAAACCGGGGCCGATGCCGCGGAAGGCCTCGATCAGCCCGTCCGGCGCCAGCGCCTCGACGATCAGGTCGCCGCCGAGCCGGGCCACGCCCTGGCCGTGCAGCGAGTTGACCCGCACCCGCCCGCGGCCGGCGATCTCCTCCAGCCAGCCGCCTTCGCTCAGCGCCACCTCGTGCGCCGGCGCGTACTGCGCCTCCAGCGGCGCCTGCGGATCCTCGCGATGATCGGACAACCCCGGCTGCGCGTGCACCTTCTGGTGCAGGGTGCCGCCGAGGGCGACGTTGACTTCCTGGAAGCCGCGGCAGATCGCCAGGATCGGCAGGCCCAGCGAGATCGCCTGCGGAATCAGGTCCAGCGTGTTGGCGTCGCGCGCCGGGTCATGCAGGTTGCCGAGCCAGCTCGGCTCGTCGCTGTAATGGTGCGGCTCGATATTGCTGACCGCGCCGGTCAGCAGCAGGCCGTCGAGCCGCGTCAGCCAGGCGCGGGCGTCGACCGGGGGCTGCAGCGACGGCAGCAGCACCGGGGTCACCCCGGCGCCATCGACGGCGGCACGCAGATACTTTTCGCCCGCGGCCAGGAACGGATGGTGGCCGATGAGCTTGCGGTCGGTCGGCACACCGACCAGGGGCGATACGGCCATGCGAAGAACTCGTGTGGCGTCCTCGCAAGTTACCGCGAGCGTTTTATTTTTACAACACGACACGCAGTGGGACACGGCGCACAACGCACCTGCAGAGGCGCTGACCGGCCCGCACGATGCCGCAAAATCTCCTTCGTCATGCCGCAAAAGCGCAACACGGCCAGCGTGCCGCGTGAGCGAGCGTCGGCACGTCGCCTCCTGCCGCTGTTGAGTATTCTTGACGCCATGGCGCTCTGCTAAGCTCCAAGCACTCCCGCCGTCCGCCGCGATGACCCGCATGCACGACGCCCCGCTGCTGCCCCCGGACGATGCCCAGACCCTGCAGCGTATCGCCGGCTGCGAGCAGATCGACCTGCTGCTGCCGGACTGCAACGGCCTGCTGCGCGGCAAGCGCATCGCCCGCGAGGCGTTGGACAAGGTCTACCGCGACGGGGTGTGCCTGCCGATGTCGCTGATCGCCACCGACATCACCGGCAATACCGTCGAGGAAACCGGGCTGGGCTACGACATCGGCGACGAGGACCGGCTGTGCTTCCCGGTGCCGGGCAGTCTGCGGCCGGTGCCGTGGGCGCCGGTGCCGTCGGCGCAACTGCTGCTGGCGATGCAGGACGGCGCCGGCGGCGCGCTCGACTTCGCCCCGCGCCAGGTACTGGCGCAGGTGCTGGCCCGCCTGCAGGCACGCGGGCTGACCCCGGTGATCGCGGTGGAGCTGGAGTTCTACCTGTTCGATCCGCACGCCGACGCGCACGGCCGCCCGCAGCCGCCGCTGCACGCCCACAGCGGACTGCGCAACGACAGCACCCAGGTCTATTACATGCAGGAACTGGACGACCAGCGCGGCTTCACCGATGCGGTCGCGCAGGCCTGCCGCGCGCAGGGCATCCCGGCCGATACCGCGGTCGCCGAATACGCGCCGGGCCAGTTCGAGATCAACCTCAAGCACCGCGCCGATGCGCTGGCCGCCTGCGACGATGCGGTGCTGCTCAAGCGCGCGATCAAGGCGATCGCGCAGCAGCAGGGCCTGCTCGCCAGCTTCATGGCCAAGCCGTTCGCCGCGCAATCCGGCAGCGGTCTGCACGTGCACGTGAGCCTGCTCGACGATGCCGGCCACAACGTGTTCGCTTGCACCCCGCAGGCGCCGGCCGCGCCGCTGCGCCATGCCATCGGCGGATTGCAGCACAGCGCCGAGGACTGCCTGCTGCTGTTCGCCCCGCACGCCAACAGCTACCGGCGCTTCGTCGCCAATGCCTTCGTCCCGCTCAACGAGAGCTGGGGCTTCAACAACCGCACCGTGGCGATGCGGGTGCCGCACAGCGACCCGGCCAACACCCGCATCGAACACCGCATCGCCGGCGCCGACGCCAATCCCTACCTGGTCGTCGCGGCGGTGCTGGCCGGCATCGAACACGGCCTGGCGCAGGGCCTAGACCCCGGCCCGCCGACCCAGGGCAACGCCTACGCGCAACACGCCGCACGCGAACCGGACTGGCGCAGCGCGATCGCCCGCTTCTTGGACAGCGACTTCGCCGCCACCGCGTTCGGCACGCGCTTCCGGCATATCTACGGCCAGCAGAAACGCCGCGAGCTGCTGGACTTCCAGGCGCAGGTCAGCGATGTGGACTATCGCTGGTATTTGCGCACAGTTTGAAGGCTGGGAAACGGGAATGGTGAATCGGGAATCGAAAGCAGGCACCGCGAATGCGCCTGCAGCCCGGCGCGTGGTGTGCCTGGGTCATCGCAACGGTTCGCCGCCATGACCGGCGCTTCTCCCATTCCCCATTCCCGAGTCCCCACTCCCGGCGCGTCCTGGTACCTCGACAGCGCCGCACCATTCCCGGAACAGGAACCATTACGAGGCCAGGTGCGCGCCGACGTGTGCATCCTCGGCGCCGGCTATACCGGGCTGAGTGCGGCGCTGGCCCTGGCCGAGGCCGGGTATCGGGTGGTGGTGCTGGAGGCGCAGCGGGTCGGCTGGGGTGCGTCCGGGCGCAACGGCGGCCAGGCCATCGTCGGCTACGGCTGCGAGCAGCACACCCTGGAAGCCCTGCTCGGCCAGGACGATGCGCGACTGCTGTTCGACTTCTCCCGCGACGGCATGCAGTTGCTGCGTACCCGCATCGCCCGCCATGGCATCGCCTGCGACTGGCGCGACGGCCATGCGCACGTGGCGATCAAGCCGCGCCAGGAACGCGCGCTGCGCGCCGGCATCATCGAGATGGCGCAGCGCTACGACTATCCGCTGCAATGGTGGGACCGCGCGCAGTTGCAGTCGCAGTTGCGCAGCCCACGCTACCTGGGCGCGATGTACGACGCGGCCAGCGGCCACCTGCATCCGCTGGACTACGCGCGTGGCCTGGCGCGGGCAGCGCTGGCGGCCGGGGTGCGCATTTACGAGCAGACGCCGGTCACGCAACTGGTGCGCGGTGCGCGGCCGATCCTGCGCAGCGCGCACGGCGAGGTCGAGGGCGAGTTCGCCATCCTCGCCGGCAATGCCTGGCTGCGCGGCATCGCTCCGGAGCTGGAATCGCGGATCATGCCGGTCGGCACCTACATCGGCGCCAGCGCGCCGCTGGGCGAGGCGCTGGCGCGTGAGCTGATCGGCAACGACATGGCAGTGGCCGACGTCAACTGGGCGCTGGACTACTTCCGCCTCAGCCGCGACCACCGGCTGCTGTTCGGCGGCCGCGCCAGCTATTCGTCGCTGCCGCCGCCCGGCCTGCGCGGGGTGATGACGCGGCGCATGCGCCGGGTGTTCCCGCAACTGCGCCAGGTCGAGATGGACTCGGTGTGGGGCGGCTACGTCGACATCACCCGCAACCGCGCCCCGCATTGGGGCCGGCTGACCCCGAACGTGTACTTCGCGCAGGGCTTCTCCGGCCACGGGGTGGCCGCCACCGGCCTGGCCGGGGCGGTCATCGCCGCGGCAATCGCCGGGCAGGCGCAGCGGCTGGACGTGTTCGCGCGGATCCCGCACGCGCCCTTCCCCGGCGGCCGCCTGCTGCGCACGCCGCTGCTGGTGGCGGCGATGTCCTGGTACAAGCTGCGCGACGCGCTCTGGTAGCCAGCGACGCACCCGCGCCGCCCTCAAGTTTGCGCGCGCACGGCCGCTAACCGGGTTCCATTCCTGGATTGCCGCCCGCGAGGCATGCATGTCGCACCCGTTGTCGATCGCCCCCGACGGCAGCCCCGCACAGCAGCGCATCCTGCTGGTGGAAAACTCGCGCACCTTCACCGACCTGCTGCGCGCGGCGATCGAGCAACGGGTCGAACTGCCGGTCGTGGTGGTCTCCACCCTGGCCGAGGCCGCCGCCGCCCTGGATGACGGCGGCCCCTGGTTCCTGGCGCTGACCGGGCTGGTGCTGGCCGACGGCGACCGCGACACCGTCGTGGACTTCTTCGTCGCGCGCGGGCTGCCCACCGTGGTGGTCAGCGGGGTCTACGACGAGAGCCTGCGCAAGCGCATCCTGACCCAGCAGATCATCGACTTCGTCCTGAAGAACGCGCCGGACAGCATCGACTACCTGGCCTGGCTGGTGCAGCGACTGGCGCGCAACCGGTCCATCACCGCGCTGGTGGTGGACGACTCACCGTCGGCGCGCGCCTACGCCGCCTCCCTGCTGTCGATGTACGGCTACCGCGTGGTCGAGGCCGCCGACGGTGCCGCCGGACTGCGCGCGATCGAGGCCAATCCGTCCATCCGCCTGGCGGTGGTGGACCAGGAAATGCCGGGCATGGAAGGCGTGGAATTCACCCGCCGGCTGCGCGCATTGCGCGCGCGCGACATGCTGGCGGTGATCGGCCTGTCCGGCAACAACGACCCGTCGCTGGTCCCGCGCTTCCTCAAGAACGGCGCCAACGACTTCCTGCGCAAGCCCTTCTCGCGCGAGGAGTTCTTCTGCCGGGTCTCGCAGAACGTGGATCAGCTGGAGCTGATCGGCACCCTGCAGGACCTGGCGACACGCGACTTCCTCACCAGCCTGCCCAACCGCCGGCACTTCCTCGAACAGAGCCAGCGCGTGCTGGCGAAGTGGCTGGCGCGGCAGGAGCCGGTCGGCGTGGCGATGCTCGACATCGACCACTTCAAGCACATCAACGACACCTTCGGCCACGAGGCCGGCGACGAAGCGCTGCGCGCGGTGGCGGCGACCCTAGCCGCGCACGCGCGCCCGCAGGACATGGTGGCGCGCTTCGGCGGCGAGGAATTCTGCATGTTGGTGCCGGGCCTGGCCCCCGCCGCGGCCGCCGATTACTTCGAAACCCTGCGCGCGCGCATCGCCGACCTCGTGATTCCGCTGGGCACGCAGACCCTGCGTCTCACCATCAGCATTGGCGTCAGCAGCAGCGGTCCGCAGCGGCAGACCCTGCATCCGCTGCTGACCGAGGCCGACAAGTACCTGTACCTGGCCAAGGCCGGCGGCCGCAACCGGGTCGAACACGCGCCGCCGGCGGAGCCGGCGCTCAGCGACGCGGCCGCCTGATCGCCAGCAGGGCCAGCAAGGTCAGCAGCGCCGCCGCGCTGAGGTAGTAGCCCACCCACGGCAGGCCGTAGTGCGTGGCCAGCCACACCGCCACGTACGGCGCCGGCGCCGCGCCGACGATGCCGGCCAGGTTGAACGCCAGCGAGGCGCCGGTGTAGCGCACCGGCACCGGGTACAGTTCGGCCAGCAGCGTGCCGCAGGGGCCGTAGGTCAGGCCCATGAAGAAGAACCCCAGCGCAAGGAAGCCCAGCACCTGCCAGGGCTGCCCGGCCTGGAACAGCGGCGCGAAGAACAGCCCGAACGCGACGATGGCCACGCTGGCCACCAGCATCGCCGGGCGCGTGCCGCGACGGTCGCCGTACCAGGCCGACAACGGGATGCCGGCGGCGAAGAACAGGATGCCGACCATCTGCAGCAGCAGGAACTGCTCGCGGCTGTAGTGCAGCGTGGTGGTGCCGTAGCCCAGCGCGAACACCGTCATCAGATAGAACAGCACGAAGGTCGCCAGCACCGCGAACGTGCCCAGCGCCGTCGCGCCGACGTGCCGCGACAGCACCGTCTGCATCGGCAGGCGCACGCGCTCGTTGCGGTCCAGGGCGCGCTGGAAGTCCGGGGTCTCGTGGATGCGCAGGCGCACCCACAGCCCGGTGATCACCAGCAGGGCGCTGGCGACGAACGGAATGCGCCAGCCCCAGCGCAGGAACTGCGCCTCGTCCAGCAGCGCGCCCAGCAGCAGGAAGATGCCCGAACACAGCAGGAAGCCCAGCGGCGCGCCCAGCTGCGGGAACATGCCGTACCAGGCGCGCTTGCCCGGCGGCGCGTTCTCGGTGGCCAGCAGCACCGCCCCGCCCCACTCCCCCCCCAAGCCCAGGCCCTGGCCGAAGCGACACAGCACCAGCAGCGCCGGCGCCCACAGGCCGATCCGGTCGTAGCCGGGGAGCAGGCCGATCAGCACGGTGGACAGGCCCATGGTCAGCAGCGCCGCGACCAGGGTGGCCTTGCGGCCGATGCGGTCGCCGAAATGGCCGAACAGCGCCGATCCCAGCGGCCGCGCGACGAAGGCCACGGCGAAGGTCGCCAGCGACTGCAACTGCGCCGCATCGGCATCGCCTTCGGGGAAGAACAGCTTGGGGAACACCAGCACCGCGGCGGTGGCGTAGATGTAGAAGTCGAAGAACTCGATGGTGGTGCCGACCAGGCTGGCCAGCAGCACGCGACGCGGCGAGTTGACGGGCGGAACGGGAGACGCGGCAACGGTCATGGAGGCGACATCGACGGGAAAGCCGTCAGATCATGGCAGCCCGGTCACGGCTTGTCTCCCGCCGCCACGCCGCCA
>NZ_AQOK01000280.1:0-4693 GCF_000364645.1 Xanthomonas sp. SHU 308
GAAGGCAACTGCGCGCGACCGGCAGCGGTCAGCACTGCCAGCTCGCGTTCGCCGCGACGCTCCACCCGCACCCAGCCCGGCCCCGGCTGCCCGGCGAGTTCGGCATCGCCGAGCCAGGCCAGCGTGCGCAGCAGCACGCTCATGCGCACGTCCAGGCGCTTGCACACACGCGCCAGCGCCATGCCGTCCGGCGCCTCGGCCAGCAATCGCAACAACCGCGCGGTCAGCAGCGGATCAGCGGACAAGCGCCACACCGATGTCGCGCGGCGCCGCCGCGGCGGCGTCGGCCAGATGCGCGGTGACCACCACCGGAATCGACTTGGAGGTCGGCGTGCGCGCCTCGTCGGCGAAGCTGGACAAGGGCACCAGCGCATTGGTCTCCGGGTAGTAGGCCGCCAGGCAGCCGCGCGGGATGTTGTACTCGACCAGCATGAAGCGCTTGGCCTGGCGCGGCACGCCGTCCTCGCAGAGACTGTGCAGGTCCACCCAGTCGCCGGCGCGCATGCCCAGGTCGGCGATGTCGGCGGCATTGATGAACAGCACGCGGCGCTCGCCGAACACGCCGCGGTAGCGGTCGTCCAGGCCGTAGATGGTGGTGTTGTACTGGTCGTGCGAGCGCGTGGTCGCCAGGGTGAACACCAGTTGCCCGGGGTGCTGACGGCGCGCGCGGTGGATCGGATTGTCGGTGGGCACCGCATGCACCTTGAACACCGCGCGGCCCTCCGGCGTGTCCCATTCGCGGTCGCGCGCGCCGTTGGACAGGCGGAAGCCGCCCGGCACCCGCACCCGCGCGTTGAAGTCGGCGAAGTCGTCGAACATCTGCCCGATCAGGTCGCGGATGCGGTCGTAGTCGGCCACCAGCCAGCGCCAGCGTATCGCGCTGCGCGCCCCCAGCGTGGCCTCGGCCAGCCGCGCCACGATCGCCGGCTCGGACAGCAACTGCGGCGAGGCCGGCGGATTGATGCCGCCGGACAGGTGCACCATGCTCATCGAATCCTCGACGCTGACGTGCTGCGGCCCGCCCTCCTGGATGTCGATCTCGGTGCGGCCCAGGCATGGCAGGATCAGCGCGTCGCGGCCGTGCACCAGGTGGCTGCGGTTGAGCTTGGTGGTGACGTGCACGGTGAGATCGCAGCGGCGCAGCGCGCGATGGGTCGCGTCGGTATCGGGGGTGGCGGTGGCGAAATTGCCGCCCATGGCGAAGAACACCTTGGCGCGGCCGTCGGCCATCGCCTCGATCGCACCGACCGTGTCGTAACCGGGCGCGCGCGGCGGGGCGAAGCCGAACACCGCCTGCAGCCGGTCCAGGAACGCTTCCGGCGGCTTCTCGTAGATCATCATCGTGCGGTCGCCCTGCACGTTGCTGTGGCCGCGCACCGGGCAGGCGCCGGCGCCGGGACGGCCCAGATGGCCGCGCAGCAGGAGCAGGTTGGCGATCATCTGGATGGTCGCCACCGAATGCTTGTGCTGGGTGATGCCCATGCCCCAGCAGGCGATCAGCCGCTCGGCCTTGAGGTAGATCTCGCCGGCCTTGCGCAGTTCGGCCTCGCTCAGCCCGGACTCCTCGACGATGGTGCCCCACGGCTCGTCCGCGACCTCGGCGGCGAAGGCCTCGAAGCCGACGGTATGGCCGACGATGAACTCCAGGTCCAGCAGCCGCGGCTGGCCACTGCTGGCCGCCTCGGCGTCGCGCTCCAGCACATGCTTGATGATGCCCTTCACCGCCGCCAGGTCGCCGCCGATCTTGAGCTGGAAATAGTCCGAGGAGATGCGCGTGGAGCCGTTGTGCAGCATCTGCAGCTTGTCCTGCGGATCGGCGAACTTCTCCAGGCCGCGTTCGCGCAGCGGATTGAACGAGACGATCGCCGCGCCGCGCTTGGCCGCCTGGCGCAGTTCGCCGAGCATGCGCGGATGGTTGGTGCCGGGGTTCTGGCCGAAGATGAAGATCGCATCGGCCAGTTCGAAATCCTGCAGCGACACGGTGCCCTTGCCGACCCCGATCTGCGCCTTGAGCGCGGTGCCGGACGGCTCGTGGCACATGTTGGAGCAGTCCGGGAAGTTGTTGGTGCCGAACTCGCGCACGAACAGCTGGTACAGGAACGCGGCCTCGTTGCTGGTGCGGCCGGAGGTGTAGAAGATCGCCTCGTTGGGCGAGGCCAGGCCATTGAGGTGGCGGGCGATCAGCGCGAACGCGTCGTCCCAGTCGATCGGCACGTAGTGGTCGGTGTCGGCGTCGTAGCGCAGCGGCTGGGTCAGCCGGCCCTGCCCTTCCAGCCAGTAGTCGCTGTAGCGGGCCAGTTGCGCGACGCTGTGCTGGGCGAACAGCTCGGGGGTGGCGCGGCGTGCGGTGGATTCGGCGGCCACCGCCTTGGCGCCGTTCTCGCAGAACTCGAAGGTGGAGGTGTGGTCGCGGTCGGGCCAGGCGCAGCCGGGGCAGTCGAAGCCGTCGGGCTGGTTGACGTGCAGCAGGGTCTTGGCGCCCTGCACCGCCACGTCCTGCTCCATCAGGTGCTTGGCCACCGCGCGCAACGCCCCCCAACCGCCGGCCGGTTGCGTGTAGGGCTGGATGGTCTTCTTGCTCATGCGGGCTCTCCGGCGGGTTCTGTGTGCGGTGGGGCGTGCTGCCCCAGGCGCTGCGGATGGCTGTAGACGACGTAATCGTGATCGCGGGCGAAGCCGATCAGGGTGAGGCCGGCGCTGTCGGCGAGCGCGATGGCCAGCGCGGTGGGCGCGGAAATGGCGGCCAGCAACGGGATACCGGCCTGCGTGGCCTTCATCGCCATTTCGTAGCTGGCACGGCTGGTGACCACCGCGAAGCCGGCGCCCGGGTCGAGGCCGGCGCCGGCCAACGCGCCGATCAGCTTGTCCAGCGCATTGTGGCGGCCGACGTCTTCGCGGATCAGCTGCAGCTCGCCCTGCGCATCGGCCCAGGCCGCGGCATGGGTGGCGCCGGTCAGCGCGTTGAGGGTCTGCTGCGCGCGCAGCGCGCGCAGGGCCTGGGCCAGCGCCGCGGGCGCGATCGGGGTACCGGCCGGCACCGGCCGCGGCGCGCGCAACACCGCCTCCAGCGATTCGCTGCCGCACACGCCGCAGCCGCTGCGCCCGTCCAGGTTGCGGCGCCGCGCCTGTAATGCCGCCGCCTGCGTCGGCGGAATCTGCAGGCGCAGGGACACGCCTTCCAGATAGGTTTCCACCGCCTCGATGCGCAGCTGCGCCGGCGCCGCGACGATGCCCTCGCTGAGCGAGAAGCCCAGCGCGAAATCCTCCAGGTCTTCCGGCGTGGCCATCATCACCACGAACGGCGTGTCGTTGTAGGCGAACGCCACCGGCACCTCGGCCGCGACCAGGTCCTGGGCGACGGCCGTGCGCCCGTCGCGGTGGCGACGCACGCCGCGCGCGACCGCACCTGGCCTGGATGACGCACCCGAATACATCGCGACCCTCCGGACTCTGTGGAACAGCACCAACGCATTCTGCCGTGCGACGGGGATGCCGGGGCACTCCCGTCGCTCGGCCGCACCATGGGCAGCGGTGGCCGCCGTCGGCGACCGTGCCGCACGCCGGAAGGCCTTCCGCGGCTGCCGCCTCCCCGCGTCAGCCCACGACCAGCTTCATGCGGGCGCCGATCGGACACGCCTTGCTACCCGCCAAGGATGCTACAGCGTCGTGTTGTACACCTGTGAGGGCGGCAGGCCAATCGCCACTGGCAGCGCGGGTGACGCCCTGCCAACCCGACCCACGCACGTGCGGGCCGAAGCGCCGGCCAGCGCCTGGCCCAGCCGCACGGTCGCCCGCGCGCGTGGGCACGCTGCCGTTTCCAAGCGCCCGCGCAGGCACACCCAGCGACCCGCGACGGATGCCGCCCCCCTTTCAACAGCCGCGCCCCCACCCGGCTACGATCGGCGCCGCGGCGCGCGGCAGGCGCCTTTCCTTGTGCGCTGCAAGAAGCCCCAGCGCAAGCCGCGTCGTGGCGACGCACGCCGCCGCCACGTCGCGCTGCCGCCATCACCCGCCGGTCGGGTAGGCTGGCGGCCCCACGTTTGCGAAACCGTCCCCCATGCCCACCCCGTTCCGCCTCTGCCTTGCCGCCGGCCTTGGGCTGCTCGGCACCCACACCGCCAACGCCGCCGACCTTCCCGCCGATGTGCTGCGCCAGGTGCAGGCCGGCTACCAGCCGCTGGCACGGTTACAGGCCGATCTCGATGGCGATGGCCGCGCCGATTACCTGGTCGCGCTGCAGCAGCGCGGCGAGGCGCAGCGCGATCCGGCCCCGGCGCGACCGCTGCTGATCTTCGTGCAGCAGGCCGACGGCCACTACCGGCTGGCGGCGCGCAACGACCGGGTGATCCTCAAGCGCGACGAGGGCGGCCAGTGCGATCCGTTCACCGATGGCGACGAACCGTTCGCGGCCAAGGGTCGCTACTTCACCGTGCAGAACGGGGTCTCCTGCGGCCAGCACTGGACCGACTTCATCACCTTCCGCTACGACCCGCAGCGCAAGCAGTGGTTGTTCCACAAGCGCATCCAGCAGCGCTGGGAGATGAACCCCAATCCTTCGCCCGACGCCGAGGCGCTGGTCAAGGACGGCGAGCAGGTGCAGTCGGCCGATCCACGGCACCCGGTCGCCTTCGCCGATTACCTGCCGCGCTGAGGCGCGGACGCGCCGCCATCGCGGCCCGCCCGCCACGAGCGG
>NZ_AQOK01000281.1:0-7856 GCF_000364645.1 Xanthomonas sp. SHU 308
CATGTGAGTGCTCCTTCCCTTAGGCCACGAAGCACAGGACTTCGCCACCGACGCCGGCCTGACGGGCCTGCGCATCGGTCATGATGCCCTTGGACGTGGAAATGATGGCAACGCCCAGACCGCCGAGAACCTTCGGCAGCTCGGTCTTGCCGCGATACTGGCGCAGACCCGAACGCGACACGCGCTTGAGCGTATCGATGACCGGACGGCCCTCGAAATACTTCAGCACGATTTCCAGCTCGGACTTGTTGTTCTCGATCGCGTTGACGCGCAGATCGCTGATATAGCCTTCGGCCTTCAGCACTTCCGCGATCGCAACCTTGATCTTGGAGGACGGCATCTTCACCGTCGGCTTGCCAACCGCGGCCGCATTCTTGATGCGGACCAGCAGGTCGGCGATGGGATCAGTCATGCTCATGGTGTCTACCTTTGAGTGCACCGATATCCGCTTTCGCGAAAATCTTGTGTGGTGGAGCGGTGGAATGACGCAGGGGGTGAAGCGCGCAACCGCCGGAGGAACCCGCGGCGGCTGCCATACCCGTCCCTGCCGCGAGGCAAGGAGCGGGAGTATACGACAAAAAGTCCGACTTGCGTCGGACTCGTTGTCTGAACGACACGCGGGCGGCTGGACCACCCTGCCCGGCCCCGCGAACGGGACCGGTGCCGCTGGAATTACCAGCTGGCCTTGCGCAGGCCCGGAACGTCGCCGTTCATGGTCGCCTTGCGCAGCATGTTGCGGCCCAGGCCGAACTTGCCGTACACGCCACGCGGGCGGCCCGACAGTTCGCAACGGGTGCGCTGGCGGCTCGGCGACGAATCGCGCGGCAGCTTCTGCAGCTTGGTCACGGCCTCGGCCTTCTCGTCGTACGAGGCGGTGCCGGAGGCGATGATCTTCTTCAGCGCATCACGCTTGTCGGCGAACTTCTTCGCCAGCTTCTTGCGCTTGATGTCGCGGTTGACCATGGAGGTCTTTGCCATCTGTAAATCCTCGGGATTCGAGAGTGGGGATTGGAGATTTCCAGAATCCGGGATGTGACGGGCGCAACGCCCTTTCCATCCCGAATCCCGAATCCCGAATCCCGTCTGTCAATCAGTTACGGAACGGGAACTTGAACGCTTCGAGCAGCGCCTTGGCTTCGGCGTCGGTCTTGGCGGTGGTGGTGATGGCGATATCCATACCGCGGATCGCGTCGACGGCGTCGAAGTCGATTTCCGGGAAGATGATCTGCTCCTTCACGCCCATGTTGAAGTTGCCGCGGCCGTCGAACGAACGCCCCGAGACACCACGGAAGTCGCGCACGCGCGGCAGCGAGATGTTGATCAGGCGGTCCAGGAACTCGTACATCTTGGCGCGACGCAGCGTGGTCTTGCAGCCGATCGGCCAACCATCGCGGATCTTGAACGACGCCACCGAGATGCGCGACTTGGTCACCACCGGCTTCTGGCCGGAGACCTTGGCCATGTCGGCGACGGCGTTTTCCAGGATCTTCTTGTTCGTCGCGGCTTCGCCCACGCCCATGTTCAGCGTGACCTTGACCAGCTTCGGCACTTCCATCGGATTGGTGTAACCGAACTTCTTCATCAGAGCCGGTACCACTTCTTCCTTGTAGATCTTTTCGAGACGGGAAGTCATTGTGTCATTCCTCAGGCGTCGAGCGCCTCACCGCTGGAGCGGAACACACGCAGTTTGCGTCCATCCTCCAGCACCTTGAAGCCAACGCGGTCGCCCTTGCCCGTGGCCGGGTTGAGGATCGCAACGTTGGAAATATGGATCGACGCTTCGCGCTCGACCACGCCGCCGGCGACGCCCGCCTGCGGGTTCGGCTTGGTGTGGCGCTTGACGATGTTCGCGTTGGAGACGACCACGCGGTCGCCGTCGACGCGGACGACTTCGCCCTGCTTGCCCTTGTCCTTGCCGGTGGTGACGACGACCTGGTCGCCCTTCTTGATACGGTTAGCCATGTGTATGTCCTCCGCTCACAGCACTTCGGGAGCGAGCGAGACGATCTTCATGAACTTCTCGGACCGCAGCTCGCGGGTCACAGGCCCGAAGATGCGCGTGCCGATCGGCTCCTGCTTGTTGTTGAGCAACACCGCGGCGTTGCCGTCGAAGCGGATCAACGAACCGTCCGGACGACGCACACCCTTGCGGGTACGCACGACGACGGCGTCGTAGACTTCGCCCTTCTTGACCTTGCCGCGCGGGATCGCGTCCTTGACGGTGACCTTGATGATGTCGCCAATGTGCGCGTAGCGGCGCTTGGAGCCGCCGAGCACCTTGATGCACATCACTTCCTTGGCACCGGAATTGTCGGCGACGTCGAGGTAGCTCTGCATCTGGATCATGATTCAGATCTCCCTTATTCGGCCGCGCGGGTGACGATTTCCACCACCCGCCAGTTCTTGGTCTTGGACATCGGCGCAATCTCGGTCACGCGCACGACATCGCCTTCGTTGCAGGCGTTGTCGGCGTCGTGGGCGTGGAGCTTGGTCGAGCGCTTGATGTACTTGCCGTACAGCGCATGCTTGACCTGACGCTCCACCAGCACGGTGACGGTCTTGTCCATCTTGTTGCTGACCACACGGCCTTCGACCGTGCGCAGCGTCTTGCTTTCGTTATTGTCGCTCATCGCGGCCATCCTTACTTCGTGCTGCCGAGCAGGTGCTTGACGCGAGCGATCTCGCGGCGCACCCGGCGGGTTTCGTGAGTCTTCGGCAGCTGCCCGGTGACCTGCTGCATGCGCAGGGCGAACTGCTCCTTGCGCAGATCGGTCAGGTGGGCCTTCAGATCGTCGGCCGACTTCTCGCGGAGTTGTTTGATGTCCATCAGCGTACCGTCCGGGTCACGAAGGTGGTGGTCACCGAAAGCTTGGCAGCGGCCAGGCGGAACGCCTCGCGCGCGACATCTTCGCCGACGCCTTCGATTTCATAGATCATGCGACCGGGCTGGATCTGCGCGACCCAGTACTCGACGTTACCCTTACCGGAGCCCATTCGCACTTCGATCGGCTTCTTGGTGATCGGCTTGTCCGGGAACACGCGGATCCACATCTTGCCGCCGCGCTTGACGTAGCGGCTGATCGAGCGGCGCGCCGCTTCGATCTGGCGCGCGGTCAGCTGACCGTGCGCCGTGGCCTTCAGCCCGTACTCGCCGAAGCTGACGGCGTTTCCGCTCCACGCCAGGCCGTCGTTACGACCCTTGTGCATCTTGCGGTATTTGGTTCGCTTGGGTTGCAACATTGCCGTTACCTCGCTTCACGGGCCGGACGCGACGGACGGTCGCCACGGTCGCCGCGATCGTTACGATCGTTGCGCGGGGAATCGTCCTGCTTTTCCTGGCCAACCTGGGAGAAATCGAAGATCTCGCCCTTGTAGATCCAGACCTTGATGCCGATGATGCCGTAGGTCGTCTTGGCTTCGGCGAAGCCGTAGTCGATGTCGGCACGCAGCGTGTGCAGCGGCACGCGGCCCTCGCGGTACCACTCGGAACGGGCGATTTCCGCACCGTTCAGACGGCCGGCGACGTTGACCTTGATGCCCAGGGCACCCAGGCGCATCGCGTTGCCGACCGAGCGCTTCATCGCACGGCGGAACATGATGCGACGCTCCAGCTGCTGCGCGATCGACTCGGCGACCAGCTGCGCGTCCAGCTCCGGCTTGCGCACTTCGGTGACGTTGATGTGGGCGGGGACGCCCATCATCTCGCTCACTTCCTTGCGCAGCTTCTCGATGTCCTCACCGCGCTTGCCGATCACCACGCCCGGACGGGCGGTGTGGATCGTCACGCGCGCGGTCTTGGCCGGACGCTCGATCAGGATCTTGCTGATGCCCGCCTGCGCCAGCTTCTTGCGCAGCATTTCGCGGACCTTGAGGTCGGCTGCCAGGTAACCGGCGAACTCGGCCTTGTTGGCGTACCACTTGGAATTCCAGTCCTTGGCGATACCCAGGCGGATTCCGATCGGATGAACTTTATGACCCATCGTCTTTTCCTTTCCGCTTACTTGGCGGCGCCCACAACCACAGTGATGTGGCTGGTGCGCTTGAGGATGCGGGTACCGCGGCCTTTCGCCCGCGCCATGAAACGCTTCAGGGTCGGACCTTCATCAACCATGATGGTCTTGACCTTCAGCTCGTCGACATCCGCGCCTTGGTTGTTCTCGGCATTGGCGATCGCCGACTCCACCACCTTCTTGATCAGGTGGGCAGCCTTCTTGTCCGAGAACTTCAGCAGGTTGACCGCCCGCTCGGCGGAAAGACCACGGACCTGATCGGCGACCAGGCGGGCCTTCTGCGGGGAGATGCGCGCGGTGCGCAGGATTGCTTTCGCTTCCATCGTCATCTCTCCTTACCGGCCCGACTTCTTGTCGCCACCGTGACCCTTGAAGGTCCGGGTGACGGCAAATTCGCCGAGCTTGTGGCCGACCATGTTCTCGTTGACCAGCACCGGAACGTGGTTCTTGCCGTTATGCACGGCGATGGTGAAACCCACCATCTCCGGCAGGATCATCGAGCGACGCGACCAGGTCTTGATCGGACGCTTGCTACCGGCCGCGGCCTCCACCTTCTTGACGAGGTGGTGATCGACGAACGGGCCCTTCTTGAGTGAACGTGCCATGGTCGATTAGCCCCTACGATCGCGGACGATGAATTGTTCGGTGCGCTTGTTATGGCGCGTCTTGTAACCCTTGGTCGGGACACCCCACGGGGTGACCGGATGCGGATTACCCTGACCGGCCTTCGCCTCACCACCACCGTGCGGGTGGTCGACCGGGTTCATGGCCGCACCGCGAACGGTCGGACGCACGCCGCGCCAGCGCTTGGCGCCCGCCTTGCCCAGCTTCTCGAGGTTGTGCTCGTCGTTGCCGACTTCGCCGATGGTGGCGCGGCACTCGGACGGCACCTTGCGCATTTCGCCGGAGCGCAGACGCAGGGTGGCGTAGATGCCTTCACGCGCGACCAGTTGCACCGCGGCGCCGGCGGCACGCGCGATCTGCGCGCCCTTGCCCGGCTTCAGCTCGATCCCGTGGACGGTGGTACCGACCGGGATGTTGCGCAGCGGCAGGGTGTTGCCGGTCTTGATCGGCGCATCCGAACCCGCGATCACCTGGTCGCCGGCCTTCAGGCCCTTCGGCGCGATGATGTAGCGGCGCTCGCCGTCGGCGTAGCACAGCAGGGCGATATGGGCGGTGCGGTTGGGATCGTATTCGATCCGCTCCACGCGCGCCGGGATACCTTCCTTGTTGCGCTTGAAGTCGATGACGCGGTAGTGCTGCTTGTGGCCACCGCCGACGTGGCGGGTGGTGATGCGGCCGTGGTGGTTACGACCACCGGACTTGCTCTGCTTTTCCACCAGTGCAGCGTGCGGGGCGCCCTTGTGCAGATCGGGCGTGACCACGCGCACGGCCGAACGACGGCCTGCGGAGGTGGGCTTGAATTTCATCAATGGCATGGGATGTACCTCAGGCCTTGGCCGTTACGTCGATGGACTGGCCTTCGGCCAGACGCACGTACGCCTTGCGCCAATCGCCGCGACGACCGCTGCGCGAACGGAAGGACTTGTTCTTGCCCTTGACGTTCAACACGTTGACCGACTCGACCTTGACGTCGAACAGCTGCTCGACCGCGGCCTTGACATCGGCCTTGGTGGCTTCGTTCGAAATCTCGAAGACGTACTGATTGGAGAGTTCCTGCAGGCGCGCGGTCTTTTCGGAGACACGCGGAGCGCGCAGCACGCTGAAGATTTTTTCGTTGCTGCTCATGCCAGCCACTCCTCGACCTTCTTGACCGCATCGGCGGTGATCACGACCGTGTCGGCCCCGACCAGCGACACCGGATCCAGGCCCTGCACGTCGCGCACTTCCACGTAGGGAAGGTTGCGGGCGGACAGGTACAGATGCTCGGACGCTTCTTCGGTCACGATCAGCGGGCGCTTGCCCACTTCCAGACCCTTCAGCTTCTCGACCAGGCCCTTGGTCTTGCTGGCCTCGACGTCGAACGCGTCGACGACCATCAGGCGGCCCTGGCGGTTCAGTTCCGAGAGGATCGCGCAGATGGCCGCGCGGTACATCTTGCGGTTGACCTTCTGCTCGAAGCTGCGCGGCTTGGCCGCGAAGGTCACGCCACCGCCGACGAAGATCGGAGCGGTCAGCGCGCCGTGGCGAGCGCCACCGCCCTTCTGCTTCTTCGACTTCTTGGTGGTGCCGTTGACTTCCGAACGCGTCTTCTGCGCCTTGGTGCCGGCACGGCCGGCGTTGCGATAGGCGACGACGACCTGGTGAACCAGATCCTCGCTGAAATCGCGGCCGAACACGGCGTCGGAGACCGAGACCTTGTTGTTGCTACCCGTGATAACGAGTTCCATCGTCATCTCTCCTTATGCCTTGCTAGCCGGACGCACGATCACGTCGCCACCGGCAGCGCCAGGCACAGCGCCGCGAATGGCGATCAGGCCACGCTCGACGTCGACCTTGACCACTTCCAGATTCTGCGTGCTCTGCTGCACCGCGCCCATGTGGCCGGACATCTTCTTGCCCGGGAAAACGCGACCCGGGGTCTGGCGCTGACCCAGCGAACCCGGCGCGCGATGCGACAGCGAGTTACCGTGGGTGGCATCGCCCATGCGGAAGTTGTGCCGCTTGATGGTGCCCTGGAAGCCCTTACCCTTGGTGACGCCCTGGACGTCGACCTTCTGGCCGACGGCGAAGATGTCCGCCTTGATTTCGCCGCCGACGGCGAACTCGCCCAGCTGCGCGTCCTCGACGCGGAACTCCCACAGGCCGCGACCCGCTTCGACCTTCGCCTTGGCGAAATGGCCGGACGCCGGCTTGTTGACCAGCGCGGCGCGACGGGCGCCCACGGTGATCTGCACGGCGCTGTAGCCGTCGGCTTCGACGGTCTTGAGCTGGGTGATGCGGTTCGGGGTCGCTTCGATCAGGGTGACCGGGATGGAGCGGCCGTCTTCGGTGAAGACGCGGCTCATGCCGGCCTTGCGGCCCACGAAGCCCAACGAATACTTCTTCGTCATGGTCGTAGTCCTCAGGTCAACTTGATCTGGACATCGACGCCAGCCGCGAGCTCGAGCTTCATCAGCGCGTCCACGGTCTTGTCGTTGGGGTCGACGATGTCGAGCACGCGCTTGTGCGTGCGGGTCTCGTACTGGTCACGCGCGTCCTTGTCGACGTGCGGGGAAACGAGGATGGTGTAGCGTTCGATCTTGGTCGGCAGCGGGATCGGGCCACGCACTTGCGCGCCGGTCCGCTTGGCCGTCTCGACGATCTCGCTGGCCGAACGGTCGATCAAACGATGATCGAACGCCTTCAGCCGAATCCGGATCTTTTGGTCCGCCATGACGGTGGGTTCCTTCGTTAAAAGAGCGACGGGCAAGGCCTCTGGGATACCTGCCCCGGTTGTTTCCTGATGTCGTACCGCAGAGCATCCGGCTCGGCGGGGGCATTCCTCCGCCCCAAAAACTGGGGCAGACCAGTCGACCCGGCCTGCCCAGACGGAAAAGTATAATGCGCAGCTAGAGCAGCGTCAACAACCCGGGGCTGTTGAGTGCTCCATGCGACGCGACCTTCCCGGTCCTGCGAACACGAGCGGCGTCCTGCCTCTCTTTTCGCTGTCTTACCGGCGCCCTACCCAGGAACGCCGAGCCGCGCATTATAGCGACGACTTCACGCCTCCGCAACACCTCGCGCCAACAAATCGCCAGAACGTTCGCACACTCGAAAACGACGAAGGGCCGGCTTGCGCCGACCCTTCGCGATGCCGGCGACCGAGGTCGCTGGCGATCCCAGCCGGCGGCCTGCGCCGCCGGAAGGCATTACTTGATGATCTTGGCCACCACGCCGGCGCCG
>NZ_AQOK01000282.1:0-9989 GCF_000364645.1 Xanthomonas sp. SHU 308
GCCGCGGCCGAGCCCGGTCCGCTGCCGAGCCCGGCGGTGAGGATGATCGCCGCGGCCACGCCGCGCCGCGCGGCGATCGACACGATGCGCGGCACCATCCGCGCCGGCGCGGTGATCACCACCAGGTCCGGCACCCAGGGCAGGTCGGTGAGCCGGCGCACCGTGGGCACGCCGTCGATCTCGCGGTAGCGCGGGCTGACCCAGCCGATCTGCCCGGGAAACCCGGCCGCGCGCAGGCTGCGCACCACCGCCCGCCCGGCCGAACGCTCGCGCGGGCTGCCGCCGACGATGGCGACCGAGGCGGGGCGGAACACGGACTGCAGGTGATAGGTGCTCATGGCGGCGGCGGAGGCGAGCGAATGCGCTAACGGTACACGGCTGGCCGCGGCGCGGGGATGATCCGGATCGCGCGCTGCGGCGTTGACGGCGATGCCGCGCATCCGGCGACAGCTGCGCTGGCGAGATTCCGACATCCGCGCGTCGGGGCTGAAGCCCCTCCCACAGGGGCTTGGGTCGGCGGCCCGTTACGCACGAACGCGCGCTTGAGCGGAGTCCGGAACGACGCGGACCATCGCTGGACTTCCCGGTGTGGGAGGGGCTTCAGCCCCGACCCGACCAGGCCACAGAGACCAGGCGGCGGCGCACACCCGGTGCGCAGAGCAGGCGGCGCCGCCTCCCCCGCAGAAAGACCCCGCCAGACAGCCGCCCACCGCCGATCCTTCGCGGATCCGCCATGTCCATCGGAGCCCGCAGGCACAGCCCGGGTCAGCACCCGGTCGCATTGGCGGCCGCATAATGCGGCGATGGAGACGACTCGTGCATAGCGGCGGCCTGGAACTGGCGCTGGTGCTGCTGCTGGCCGCGGTGATCGCGGTGCCGGTGTTCAAGCGCCTGGGCCTGGGCGCGGTGCTGGCCTACCTGGCCGCGGGTGTAGTGCTGGGGCCGGACGGGCTGGGCTTCGTGCAGGACACCGAGCGCATCCTCAACGCCGCCGAGATCGGCGTGGTGATGCTGCTGTTCCTGATCGGCCTGGAACTGTCGCCGGCGCGCTTGAAGGTGATGCGGCATGCGGTGTTCGGCGCCGGCAGCGCCCAGGTCGCGCTGACCGCGCTGCCGCTGGGCGCGCTGGCGCTGTGCATGGGCCTGAACTGGAAGAGCGCGCTGGTGATCGGCCTGGCGCTGGCGCTGTCGTCCACCGCGGTGGGCCTGCAGCTGCTGGCCGAGCGCAAGGCGCTCAACAGCGACTACGGCCGGCTCGGCTTCGCCATCCTGCTGTTCCAGGACCTGATCGCGATCCCGCTGCTGGCCGCGGTGCCGCTGCTCGGCGGCGCCAAGAACGACACCCTGACCTGGACGGAAGTGGGCCAGGCGCTGGGCGCGCTGGCGCTGGTGGTGCTGTGCGGGCGCTTCGTGCTGCGCCACCTGTTCCGCACGGTGGCGCGCACGCGCATGCCCGAGGTGTTCACCGCCAGCGCGCTGCTGGTGGTGCTGGGCAACGCCTGGTTCCTGCAGAAGGCCGGGCTCAGCCCCAGCCTGGGCGCGTTCCTGGCCGGCGTGCTGCTGGCCGATTCGGAGTTCCGCCACGAACTGGAGGCGCAGATCGAGCCGTTCCAGGGCCTGCTGCTGGGCGTGTTCTTCATCGCCGTGGGCATGGGCATCGACCTGGACCGCATCGTCGCCGAGCCGTGGCTGATCGCCGGCGCCGTGGCCACGCTGTTGCTGGTCAAGTTCGCGCTGCTGGCCGGCATCGGCCGCGTGCTGCGCCTGCCCTGGCGCAGTGCGCTGCTGCTGGGCAGCCTGCTGTGGCTGGGCGGCGAGTTCGCCTTCGTGGTGTTCACCGAGGCGCAGCGCGTGCGCCTGCTCGACGACGCCACCCACGACCGCCTGGTCGCGGTGGTCGGCGTGTCGATGGCGCTGACGCCGCTGCTGCTGATCGGCATGCAGCGCCTGCTCGGCGGCAGCGAGGCCGGCAAGGGCAAACAGCCACCGCCGGCCGCGCAGTACGACACCGTGGACACGCAGCGCGCGCAGGTGCTGATCGCCGGCATGGGCCGCTTCGGCCAGATCGTGGCGCGCCTGCTGACCGCGCAGCGCATCCCGTTCGTGGCGCTGGAACACAACCCGGACACGGTGGAGGACCTGCGCCGCTTCGGCAACCAGCTCTACTACGGCGACCCCAGCCGCCCGGACCTGCTGCGCGCGGCCGGCAGCGACGGCATCCGCATCTTCGTGGTGGCGATGGACGATCCGGAGACCAACATCAAGACCACGCGGCTGATCCGCCGGCTCTACCCCACCGCCAAGGTGCTGGCGCGCGCGCGCAACCGCCAGCACGCCTGGCGACTGATGGACCTGGGCGCCGAACCGTTCCGCGAGGTGTTCGCCTCCAGCCTGGAGCTGAGCGAGCAGGTGCTGCTCGGCCTGGGCCTGGACGCGGCGACCGCGCGCGATCGCATCGCCCGTTTCCGCGAGCACGACACGCAACTGCTGCGCGCCCAGCACCTGGTCTACGACGACGATGCGGCGGTGGTGCAGACCGCGCGTGCGGCGCGCGCCGACCTGACCAAGCTGTTCGAGGCCGACGTCAACGATCCGACGGCGGGGCCGGCGGATGCGACGAGCATGGGGCAGCCGCGCGGTTGAGGCGGGCGGCGGGCGTGTGGCCGCGGCCGCATGGTCTGCAGTGTTGCTGGCGTGCGATGCGGTGGGCGGTCGCATCGCTGCCGCTCATGGCGGGCACACCACGAAATCGGTGCGCAGCCTGGCGGTCGGTCAATGCGACATGAGGCGGGTGGCATCCGGCATGGTCGCGTCGGGGCTGAAGCCCCTCCCACACTGGAAGCATTGGCGGTGTCCAGACATAGCGCGCTTGCCGCGCATTGGCGTTGTCGAACCGCATGTCACGCCTGGCCCCGTCGTCTTTGTTGCCGCCAGCAAAGGCCTCGCCGTCGCGGACGCATTCGACCGTCATTGTGGGAGGGGCTTCAGCCCCGACTGCAGGATCCAGCCGCCGTGGCGGTGCCGCTCCTGCTGGCATGGAGACATCTCCCCGAGCACCGGCGCTCACGCCAGCGCCCGGGGCACCGCTTCAGCGCTTGCGCGCGGGACGCTTCGCGGTGCTGTTGGCCGCGCGCTTGGCGGCTTTCTTCGCGACTTCCTTCGCGACCTTCTTGGCGACCTTCCTGGCCGCCGGTGTCTTCACCGGCGACGGGGCAGGCTTGCGCTTGGTCGACTTGCCTGGCTTCGCGGAAGCCGAGGCATCGCCCGCCTTGGCCCCGCCACGCTTCGGCGCCGGCGTCACCGGTCGGGTCTCGGTGGTGGCGGTGGCTTCCGGCGGGCGCCGCGGCGGCGGGCGGCGCCCCGCGGTCAGGGTGCGCCAGGTGTGGCCGCCGTTGAGCGCCAGCAGCGCATCGGCCGCGGCCGGGCCGGCACTGCCGGCCGGGTACTGCGGGGTCTCGTCGGCCGAGGTCTGCCAGGCGTCGAGGATCGGCTGCACGATGGTCCAAGCCGCCTCGACCATGGTCGCGTCCTGGAACAGGCCGGCCTCGCCGTGCATGCAGTCCTGCAGCAGGCGTTCGTAGCCCACCGTGTATTCCTTGGGGAACCAGTCGCGGTAGCGGAAGTCCATGCGCACCGGCGCCAGGCTGACCCGCGCGCCTGGGCGCTTGACGTCGAACTGCAGCGAGATGCCCTCGTCCGGCTGGATGTGCAGCACCAGCCAGTCCGGGCCGTAGCCGCCGATCTCGGCGCTGCGCAACGGTGCCAGCGGCGCCGGCTTGAAGCGGATCGCGATCTCGGTGGTGCGCTCGCGCAGACGCTTGCCGGTGCGCAGGTAGAACGGCACGCCGGCCCAGCGCCAGGTGTCCACCTGCAGCTTCATCGCCACGTAGGTCTCGGTGTTGGAGTCCGGCGGCACCGTGTCCTCCTCGCGGTAGCCCGGCACCGCGTTGCGGCCGATCGCGCCGGCCGCGTACTGGCCGCGGACCACGTCGGCCGGACTCAGCGGCCGCACCGCCTCGATCACCTCGGCACGCCGGCGCAGCATCGCCGCCGGGGTGAAGGCCGCCGGCGGTTCCATCGCGATCATCGCCAGCAACTGGAACAGGTGGTTGGGCACCATGTCGCGCAGGCAGCCGGTGGGATCGTAGAAGCCGCCGCGGCCCTCCACGCCGATGGTCTCGGCCGCGGTGATCTGCACGTGGTCGATGCGGTCGCGGTTCCACACCGGCTCGAACAGGCCGTTGGCGAAGCGGAAGGCGAGGATGTTCTGCACCGTTTCCTTGCCGAGGAAATGGTCGATGCGGAACACTTGGTCCTCGTCAAGCACGCGGCCGACGATGGCGTTGAGCTCGCGCGCGCTCTGCAGGTCGTGGCCGAACGGCTTCTCCACGATCACCCGGCGCCAGCCGCTGCTGGCGCCCTGCTTGACCAGCCCGGCCGACCCCAGCTGTTCGATCACCGGGGCGAAGAAGCGTGCCGCGGTGGCCAGGTAGAACAGCACGTTGCCGCCGGTGCGGTACTGCGCGCCGATCTTCTCCAGCAGCGCGCCCAGGCTGCGATAGGTGCCGGCATCGTTGAAGTCGCCGCGCAGGTAGTGCAGGCGCGAACGCAGCCAGCCCCACACCTCCTCGTCCAGGCCATCGGCCTTGAACTCTGCGTCGCGGTCGGCCATCAGCCCGCGCATCGCATCGCCGAGCATGCGCCGCCACGCTACTTCGCTGACCGCGCCGTGGTCCACGCCGATCACCGCGAATTCCTCGGGCAGCGCACCGCTGTGGCGCAGGTTGTACAGCGCCGGCAGCACCAGGCGCCGGGTCAGGTCGCCGCGGGCGCCGAACACCACGATCAGGCAGGGAGGAGTGGTCTGGGAGGCATCGCTCATGGATGGGTGTCCTGTTCGCCGATCAAGCCATGCAGGCGCAGCGCCGCGTGGACCAGCGCCACGTGCGAATAGCCCTGCGGGAAATTGCCGAGCATGCGGCCGCTGCGCGGGTCGTACTCCTCGGCCAGCAGGCCGACGTCGTTGCACAGCGCGAGCAGGCGCTCGAACAGCGCGCGCGCCTGCTCGCCGCGGCCGAGCAGCGTGTAGTTCTCCACCAGCCAGAAACTGCAGGCGATGAAGGTGCCCTCGCCGGCCGGCAGGCCGTCGCCGCTGGCGTCGTCGGCGCGGTAGCGCTCGACCAGGCCGTCGATGCTCAGGCGGGCGGCGATGGCGTCGGCGGTGGCAGCCACGCGCGGGTCGTCCGGCGGCAGGAAGCCGACCAGCGGGATCAGCAGGGTCGCCGCGTCCAGCCGCTCGCTGCCGTAGCTTTGCACGAAGTAGCCGTCGCGGTGCACGCCCTGCGCCAGCACCTGCGCATGGATCTCGTCGGCCAGCGCGCGCCAGTGCGCGCGTTGCGCGGCATCGGCATCGGTGACGCCGTCGCGCGCGCCGCAGTCGAACGCCAGCCACGCCATCACCTTGGAATGCACGAAGTGCTGGCGCTTGTCGCGGATCTCCCAGATGCCCTCGTCCGGCTCGCGCCAGCGCTGCTCCAGCACCTCCAGCAACTGCCGCGCCAGCGAGCGGCCATGCACCGCCGAGGCCATGCCCTCGTGGTGGCCGCGGTGGAACGCGGCGATCACCTCGCCATAGACATCGAGCTGGAACTGGCCGACCGCGGCATTGCCCACGCGCACCGGCGAAGCGCCTTCGTAGCCGGGCAGCCAGTCCACCGTCCATTCGGACATGCGCCGCTCGCCGCCGATGCCGTACAGCGCCTGCAACTGGTCGGGCGAGCCGGCCACGGTGCACTGCAGCCAGCCATGGAACGCGGCAGCCTCGTCGAAATAGCCGGCCGCGCGCAATGCGGTCAGGGTGAACACCGCATCGCGCAGCCAGCAGAAGCGGTAGTCCCAGTTGCGCTCGCCGCCCAGACGTTCGGGCAGCGAGGTGGTCGGTGCGGCGACGATGGCGCCGGTGGGCAGGTAACTCAGGCCCTTCAGCACCACCAGCGAGCGCCGCACCGCCTCGGTCCACGGGCCGGCATGCAGGCAGCGGTGCGACCAGCCGTGCCAGAACGCCTCGGTCTGCGCCAGCGCCTGCTCCGGCGCCAGCAACGGCGGCAGCTGCAGGTGCGAGGCGCCGTGGCTGAGCACGAACCAGGTGCTTTCGCCGGCCTCCAGCACGAACTCGGCTTCGGTGGCGAAGCCGTGGCCGTGCATGGCCTGCGGACTGCGCAGCGCGATCTGGTCCGGCCCGGCCACCGCCTGCAGGCCGCCCTCGATCTGCGACACCCAGGGAATGGTGCGGCCGTAGTTGAAGCGCAGCTGCAGCTGCATGCGCAGCGGCACACGGCCGTGCAGGCCGCGCACGATCCGCACCACGTGGTTGTGCATCACCTCGTCGTGGCTGGCGACCATGAAGTCGAGCAGCGCCACCGCGCCGGTGTCGGTCTCGAACCGCGTCTCCAGCACCAGGCTGCCGTCGCGGTAGGCACGTGTGCTGGTGAAGTCGCCCTGCGGCGCGATCGCCCAGCGGCCGTGGTCGGGTTCGCCGAGCAGGGCGGCGAACAAGGCATCGGAATCGAAGCGCGGCAGACACAGCCAGTCGATCGAGCCGCGACGGTCCACCAGAGCCGCGCTGCGGCAGTTGCCGAGCATGGCGTAGTCTTCGATTCGCGAGGCCATCGTGGGCGCCGGTGCGGAGGAGCGGCGAGTCTGCCAGCGCCGGTGTTTGCGTCGCGTAATCGCCGCGCGGCGCCGTTCAGGCGCGCGCAAGCGGCCGGCTGCGGCTACACTGCGGCTGCGCATGACTTCCGATCCCGCTGCCGCCGCCCTGCGCACTCTGGTCCTGGAGGACGATCCGATACTGCGCGATCGCATCCTGGTGCCGGGCCTGCGCCGTTTCGGCTTCGCCGCCGACGGCTGCGGCACCGGCGCGGAACTGCAGCAGCGGGTGCAGCGCGAGGGCGCCGAGATCGTGGTGCTGGATGTCGGCCTGCCCGACACCGACGGCTTCACCCTGGCCGGCGCGCTGCGCCTGCAATACCCGGATCTTGGCATCGTCATGCTGACCAGCCTGGGCCAGACCGAGGACCGCATCCGCGGCCTGACCGGCGGCGCCGACGCCTATCTGTCCAAGCCGGTGGAAATCGACCTGCTGGCCGCGACCCTGCACAGCCTGGCCCGGCGCGTGAGCGGGCGCCCGCCTGCGGCGCCGGCGCGCGGGCGCTGGCAGGTGAGCGAGGACGGCTGGTGCCTGCTATCGCCGACCGGCGCCGCCGCCGCGCTGACCGGCAGCGAACGCCGGCTGTGCCTGCGCCTGCTCGAGCAACCGGGCCTGCTGGTGGCGCGCGAGGCCTTGATCGCCGCCCTCACCGACCGCGTGTACGACTTCGACGCGCACCGCCTGGATTCGATGGTGCACCGCCTGCGCAGCAAGGTGCAACGCCGCTGCGGCGAGCCGCTGCCGCTGGCCGCGGTACACGGCAAGGGCTACATCTTCGATCCCGCCGGCTGACGCGCACCGCGCGCGCGCGGCGCCGCAGCGCACAGACCTTCCGGACAGGCGCTACATCGCCACCGCATCGGCGTGCGGCAGCACGATGCGGAAGCGCGTGCCCACGCCCACCGTGCTATGCACCTGGATCCGGCCGCCGGCGCGCACCACCAGATCGCGCACCACCGCCAGGCCCAGGCCGGTGCCGCTGTCGGCGGGCTTGGTGCTGTAGAACGGCTCGAACACCTGCGCGGCCACCTCCGCCGGCATGCCGTGGCCGTCGTCGGCGACCTCGATGACGGTGCCCTCGTCCTCGCTGGACACGGCGATGTCGAAATGGCCGCGGTCGGCGATCGCGTCGCGGCTGTTGGAGGCCAGGTTCAGCAGCATCAGGTCGAACTGGCTGCGCTCGAAACGGATCGGCGCCGGCGCCGCCGGCAGCGCGCAGCGCAGCACGATCCGCGCTTCCAGCAACTGCCGCAGCATCGGCTGCAGGGCCTCCACCGCGGCCGCGGCGTCGAAGCATTCGACATGCTCGGCGTCGCGGCGGCTGAAGCGCAGCAGCCGGCGCACGATGGTCATGCCGCGCTCGGCCGATGCCTCCACCGCTGCGAGGCTGTCCTCCAGCTGTGCGATGCGCTGCGCGTCGCTGGTCAGGTCGTCGTCGTGGCGCGCGGCGGCGAAGCCGGACATCACCGCCAGGATGTTGTTGAAGTCGTGGGCCAGGCCGCTGGCCATGCGCTCGGTGATCTCGCGTTTCTGCGCGTGGATCAGCTGGGTCTGTGCGCGTTCGCGTTCCTGCATCTCCTGCTGCAGGCGCTGGCCGCGCGCGTTGGATTCGCGCAGGCTCTCGCGCAGCGCCTCGGTGGTGCGGTCCAGCAGCAGCGTCACCAGCAGGTAACTGAACAGCACCGGCAGCACGTTGAACAGCGCCTGCGCCGGCGCGCCGGCCAGTTCGGCCAGCGCATCGCGGCCCACGCCGACGCCGAGCATCAGCAGCAAGGCGACGAAGGTGACCCACAGCGCGCGGCGCCCCAGCACCAACCCGGCCAGGATCAGCACCAGCATCTGCGCCAGTTGATCCGGCAACTGCCGCTGGAAGCCGTGGATGGCGGCGTTGACCAGCAACGAGCCGAGCATCGCCCCGAGCAGCAGCCGCACGCCGCCGCGCAGGGCGCCATGGCGCACGCGCACGAAGCCGATCGCCGCGCACACCCCGATCAGCAGACTCATGGTCAACGAAATCAGCATGCCCGGCGGCAGCGGCTGCCCGCGCAGCTCCGGCCAGGCCAGCACCACCGCCACCACGATCGTGGCGGGAATGGTCACCGCCAGGAACAGCAGCAGCAACTGGATCACCCGCGCATTGCGCCGATCCACCTCGTCCACCAGCGGCGCGCGGCCCAGCCAGTTCCAGAACGCCTTCGCCATGCCGCCGTGCTCCATTCCCGTTCAGTGAGAATCCGATGATGATCATGCGAGAACTTGCAGGTGACAAGCCGGTGACGGCGGGCCTAAGTTCGCATGACGGAACACGCCCGGGGACGACGGCGCTGCTTCCAGACCACTCCAGACCGATGCGGAGGCGCACACGCGCCGCCGACGTCACCTTCTGCCCTGCCGTTTTTTCAGCCCGAGATCGCCATGAACGCATGCTCTTCCCTGCGCGGCACCGCCGCCCGTCATCCGATTCCCCGCGCGTACAGCACCCTGGCCCTGGCCTGCGCGCTGTGCCTGACTTCGACGGCGATGGCGCAGACGCCGACCACCACGACGACCGGCACAGCCCAGTCCACCGGCACCGACGCCACGGCCAGCGACGCCAGCGCCACGCCGGCCGCGACCACCTACGACCCCAGCGTCTACTTCAAGGCCACCGGCAGCGCCGACAGCAACGCCGGCGCCGACGCCGACGGCGACGAAGCGCTGGCCGCCGGCGAGGCCGCCTCGGCGGTCGGCACCGGCACCATCGCGCTCGGCGGCGGTGCGGTCGGCTACGCCAACCACGCGGTGGCGGTGGGCCACAACAGCCTGGCCACCGAGGTCTCCACCACCGCCGTCGGCGGCATGCTCGACCTGGATTTCTCCTACCAGCCCAACGGCGTGGTGATCCTGCAGCAGACTTCGGCCACCGGCGTGGCCGCCACCGCGCTGGGCGCCGGCGCCCAGGCCAGCGGCAAGTACAACGTGGCGGCCGGCGCCGGCGCGATCGCCAGCGACCGCTCCAGCGTCGCCGTCGGCGGCATCGTCGACGTGGGCGAGGAGATGAGTCCGGGCTTCGGCGCCGAAGGCACCCAAATGCAGGCCACGCAGGCCACCGGCCCGCTGTCCACCGCGCTGGGCGGCGGCGCGCTGGCCACGGCCTACAGTTCCACCGCGGTCGGCGCCCTGGCCGAAGCCAGCGCCAACCGCACCGTCGCCGTCGGCACCACCGCGGTGGCCAACCAGTACGCCGCCGTGGCGGTGGGCGCGCAGAGCCAGGCCACCGCCGAGTGGGCCACCGCCTTCA
>NZ_AQOK01000283.1:0-4605 GCF_000364645.1 Xanthomonas sp. SHU 308
GCAACGGCGCACGCGCCTGGGGCACCCACAGCGTGGCCATGGGCCCCAGCGCGTTCGCCCAGAACGACGACGGCACCGCGGTCGGCCCGGCCGCGTTTGCCGGCGGCGTCGGCTCCACCGCGCTCGGCAACCGCTCCTGGGCCGGCGGCACCCGCAGCCTGGCCCTGGGCGGGGGAATGGTGTGGAACGGCAACTTCTTCCTCGATACGCCGGTGCTGTTCTACGACAGCATCGCCATCGGCACCAAGTCCGATGTGTTCGGCGACCAGTCGATCGCGATCGGCCCCGGCGCGCGGGTCGGCAACTCGCAGTTCGTCAACGACAAGCAGACCATCACCAACAACAGCGTGGCGCTGGGCGCCGGTTCGGTCGCCGAACGCGACAACACCGTGTCCATCGGCGCAGCGGGCGCCGAGCGCCAGCTCACCAACCTGGCCGCCGGCACCATGGATACCGACGCGGTCAACCTGGCGCAGCTGCGCAACGTCGCCGCCGCGTTCGGCGCCGGCAGCGTGGTCGACGCCAACGGCAACCTGATCGGCGGCAATTACCTGGTGCAGGGCACGCACTACACCGACCTGGGGTCGGCGATGGGCGCGCTCGACACCGCCCTCACCGGCTTCGGCAACCGCCTGAACACCATCGGAGGTTCCGGCGGCATCAGCGTCGGCGGCGGCGACGGTGCGGCAAGCGCGCCGAGCACCGGCGCCGGCACCAATGCCGTGGCCGTGGGTTCCGGGGCCACCGCCAACGGCAACAACGGCCTGGCGATGGGCGCGCAGTCGCTGGCCTATGGCCCCAACGACACCGCCATCGGCGGCAACGCCACGGTCAATGCCGACGGCAGCACCGCGGTCGGCGCCAACGCCCGTGTCGCCGCGGTGGCGACCAACGCGGTCGCGCTCGGCGAGAGCGCCAATGCCTCGGCCGCCTCGGCCACCGCGCTCGGCCAGGGCGCCTCGGCCAGCGCCGCCAATTCGGTGGCGCTGGGCCAGGGCTCGGTCGCCAACCGCGCCAACACGGTCTCGGTGGGCAGCGCCGGCAACGAACGCCAGGTCGCCAACGTCGCCGCCGGCAGCGCCGACACCGACGCGGTCAATGTGGCGCAGATGCGCGCCGGCAACAGCGCCACCCTGAGCAGCGCCAACGCCTACACCAACACCCGTATCACCGCGCTGGACGACAGCTTCAACCAGTTGCGCACCGACACCGAGCATCGCCTCGACGGCATGGACCGGCGCATGGACCGGCTCGGCGCGATGAGCGCGGCGATGCTCAACATGGCGGTCAACGCCGCCGGCACGCAGAGCCCGCGCGGGCGCGTGTCGGTCGGCGCCGGCTTCCAGGGCGGGCAGCAGGCGCTGTCGGTCGGCTACGCCCGCAAGATCGGCGCGCGCGCCTCGTTCAGCCTGGGCGGCGCCTTCAGCAGCGGCGAGTCCTCGGCCGGCATCGGCGTGGGCATCGATCTGTGACGTCGCGCGGCGCCGCGCGCGCCGCCGTTTTCTTCTTCTCACCTCTCTTTCCAGGATCCGCAGATGATGTCTTCCAATACGCTCGCCGCTGCCCTCGCCGCCGTCCTGTTCGCCGGTGGCGCGCAGGCGGCCTCCCCCACCATCGGCCTGGGCGGTGTGCAAGGTCCGGTGCCGCAATCGGCCAGCGCCAACGACCTGGGCCAGCGCTTCATCGTCAAGACCCGTGACGGCGGCAGCCAGGCGCGCAGCCTGCTGGCCAGCACCCTCAGCAGCGCGGTGGCGCGCAGCGGCATGCAGCGCGCGCAGATCGGCAGCAACGGCCTGACGCTGCGCAGCGCCGTCAGCGCCAAGGTGCTGCGCGACATGGCGGTGCCGGGCTGGCATGTGGTGCAGACCTCGCGCCACCTCAGCGACAGCGAGCGCACCGCCTTCATCAACGAGCTGAAGGCCGATCCGTCGGTGGTGTCGGTGCAGGTCGATCGGCTGTACCGGCGCCTGGACGAGGCCAGCGTGCGCCTGCCGGCCGCCATCGCGGCCGCCGCCTCCACCACCCCCAACGATCCGGCCTACGCCAAGCTGCAGTGGAACTTCCACGACCCGGTCGGCGGGGTCAACGCCGAGCAGGGCTGGACCCGCTCCACCGGCAAGGGCGTGGTGGTGGCGGTGGTCGATACCGGCGTGGTCAAGGACAACCCGGATCTGGCCGCCAACGTGCTGCCCGGCTACGACATGATCACAGACCACCGCGTCTCGCGCCGCGACACGGACGGTCGCGTGGCCGGCGGCTACGACCTGGGCGACTGGGTGGAAGCAGACTACTGCACCGCGCTGGGCGCGTCCGGCAATGCGCCGGCGCCGAGTTCGTGGCACGGCAGCCATGTCTCCGGCACCATCGCCCAGGTCACCAACAACAACCTGGCCACGGCCGGCCTGGCCTACGACGCCAAGATCGTGCCGGTGCGCGTGCTCGGCTCCTGCGGCGGCTTCGGCAGCGACATCGCCGACGGCATGCTGTGGGCCGCGGGCCTGCCGGTGGCCGGCCTGCCGACCAACCCGAACCCGGCCGAGGTGATCAACATGAGCCTGGGCAGCGGCGCGCCGGACACCTGCCCGCAGATCTACCAGGACGCGATCGACCAGATCAACGCCAAGGGCACGATCATCGTGGTCGCCGCCGGCAACTCCAACGCCAATGCCGCCACGTACACCATGTCCTCCTGCAACGGCGTGATCAGCGTCGGCGCCTCGCGAGTGAACGGCGGCCGCGCCAGCTACTCCAACTACGGCACGCGCGTGGACATCGCCGCGCCGGGCGGTGGCGGCGACGTCGACGGCAACCCGAACGGCTACATCTTCCAGGTGATCAACGGCGGCACCCAGAGCCCGACCGGCGACTGGCAGATCGGCGGCATGGCCGGCACCTCGATGGCCTCCCCGCACGTGGCCGCGGCGGTGGCGATGGTGCAGAGCGTGGCCAAGACGCCCTTCAGCTGGACCGGCATGCGCGACCTGCTGCGCGCCAGCGCGCGGCCGTTCCCGGTGGCGATCCCCACCAGCACGCCGATCGGCGCCGGCATCCTGGACGTGGACATGCTGCTGCAGATGGCCACCACCCCGCCGTGCGATCCGTCCGACAGCAGCTGCGTGCCGCCGACCAAGACCCTGGTCAACAAGGTGGAGATGCGCGGCATCGGCAGCCAGGGCGGCGATGCGCTGTACAGCTTCCAGGCCGCGGCCGGCACGGTGGTCAGCTTCATGACCTTCGGCGGCACCGGCAACGTGGCGATGTACGTGTCGGCGGGCAAGACGCCGACCAGCAGCAGCTACGACGCGCGTTCCACCCGTGCCGGCACCACCCAGGCGGTGCGCCTCACCCCGTCCAGCGCCACGACCTACTACGTGCGCCTGAGCGGCAGCTACAGCGGCCTGACCCTGGTCGGGCGGCAGTAACGCCCGATCGCGCGGCGGCGCCGTTCGCCGCCGCGCCACGTGCGCGGGAGGAGAACCTCCCGCAGCGGTTCCGAAAGCAGCGACGTGCCGACCATGACGCAGTTCGCCCGCCTTCCGGCGGGCATTTTTTTTGCTGGATGGCGCACGGCGGTGCGGCGCGAGACCGCAAGCCCCTCTCCCACCGGGAGAGGGGTTGGGGTGAGGGTGCGGCACGAGGCGCGGTGCAATGGGCGAGGCGGCGCCCGACCCTCATCCGGCCCTCCGGGCCACCTTCTCCCGGTGGGAGAAGGAAAAGCGCTAGCGGCTTTCGCGCAGGAACCGCGCCATCGACGACACTCCCGGCAGCGCCGGTTGGAACTGCCCGGCGACGTCGACGAAGCCGCGCATCACCGCGATCTCGCGCGGGGTGCGGTTCAAGGTATCGCGCAGTTCCGGATCGGCACCGGCGCGCAGCAGGCGCTGCACCAGCAGCGGCAGGCCGTGCAGCGCGGCCAGGTGCAGCGGGCCGAAGCCGCGCGGATCCTGCACCTCCAGGCTGACCTCCTCGTCGAGCAGGCGCTCGACGCCGGCCAGCACCACCGGCTCCTCGCAGGCTGTGCCCGGTTCGGCGCGCGCACCCAGCAGCAACAGCAACGGCGTGACCCCGCCGGCGGAACCGCGGTCGGCCTCGGCGCCGGCCAGCAGCAGCGTGTCCAGCAGCGCCAGCAGGCGCGACTTGTCGCGCGCGGTGAAGCCGTACAGCGCGGCGCAGTGCAGCGGGGCCAGTTGCTGGGCGTCGCCGGCATGCACGTCGGCACCGGCGGCCAGCAGCCGCGCGGCGATGTCCGGCAGACCCAGTGCGCAGGCCAGCATCAGCACGGTGACCCCGCCCGGCAGGCGGTGTTCGATCTGCGCGCCGGCCTGCAGCAATGCCGCGACGATCTCGGTCTGGCGCATGCTGACCGCCGCCGACAGCGGCGTGGCGCCGCTGGCCGCGGCGTGCTGCAGATCGGCGCCGCGCGACAGCAACAGTTTCACCGCCTCGGCATGACCACCGCCGGCGGCGCGCAGCAACGCGGTGCAGCCCTGCGCGTCCACCGCATCCACCGGCAGGCCGAGGTCGATCAGGCGGCGGATCGCCTCGGCGTCGCCGACCATCGCCGCGGCCGGCACGTCGGCCTCGCGCAGCGGGCGCCGCGGCAGA
>NZ_AQOK01000284.1:0-12275 GCF_000364645.1 Xanthomonas sp. SHU 308
CCCGCGCCGCGCCGCCAGCGTGCCGCGCGGCTGGGCGCCGTTCCGGCTGAGCGCCCTGCTGGTGCTGGCGTTGCTGCTGTGGCCGGCGCTCGGCCGCTGCGCCGTCGCCATTCCGCCCTACACGCCGAACGTGGTCGACCCCGCCGGCACGCTCAGTGCGGACGACACCCAGCGGATCAACGCGGCACTGCAGCGCCTGCGCGAACGCCAGCACATCTGGGGCGCGGTCTACATCGTGCCGTCGCTGCAGGACGAACCGATCGAGGGCCTGGCCGAGCGCGCCTTCCGCACCTGGCGGCTCGGCCGGCAAGGCAGCGACAACGGCCTGCTGCTGGTGCTGGCGATGCAGGACCGGCGTTCGCGCTTCGAAGTCGGCTACGGCCTGGAGGGCGCGCTGCCCGACGTGGTCGCCCGGCACGCGCTGGACGATTACCTGGCGCCGCGCCTGCGCCAGGGCGACACCGCCGACGCGATCGTCGCCGCGTTCGACTTCATGGGCCGCGCCGTCGCGCAGGATCCCGCCGCCGTCGCCGAACTGGCGCAAGCGGCCGACGACGGCATGCACTGGCGGCGCGGCACCATCGCCTGGGCGGGCCTGCTGGTGCTGGTGTGGCTGCTGCTGCCGCTGCGCCAGGTGTGGACCGGCTATCTGCGCAGGCGTCTGCTGCGGCGGCATCCGCGCCTGTCGGACAAGCCCGAGGAACTGGTCCAGGACACCGCGCGCGGCGGTTTCTGGGCGTGGTTCATCCGCCTGTTCCTGAGCGCCAACCCCGGCATCTTCGTGGTGCTGCTGTCGGCCAGGTCGATGACGATGACGGTGATCTTCCTGGCGCTGGAACTGCTGATCCTGGTGTTGACCCTGGCCATCGCCGCGCAGCGCTACCGCTCGCCGCAGCGCTACAGCCGCTTCCTGCAGGCGCTCGCACGGCGGCGCAACGCGCTGATCCGCAAGGGCCATATCGCCGAGACCGCGCCCGGCGTGTTCGCCTACACCGCCAGCTACCATGCCGCTCAGGCCGCCAGGGAACGCGCCGCGGCCGAGTCCGCGGCATCGTCCTCATCCTCGTCGTCCTCCAGTTCCAGCAGCGACTCCTCCTCCGGCGGCGGCAGCTCCGGCGGCGGCGGCGCCAGTTCGAGCTGGTAGCGGAGACTGCAGCGAACGCTCGAGCAACATCAGCAGAGGAAATACTTCTCCCGTTTTACAAATAGTGAGTGGAGCGTTTTGCACTTACATAAAGCGCTGCCCGCACCATGAGGCGGAAGAAATCAATTCTCTCCATTGGACGGACGTTCGCGAACAGCAGCTTCGAACCTTTCAGGCTGAGGATTGCCATGCGCGAGCCAGTCACATCCGAAAACCGCCATTTGCGCCCTACCCAACTCTTCTGCAGTGGCCCCAATAAAGCCGCTTCCCGGCAAACCCGACTCCTGCTGTACGACTATCGCTGTGAGCGGGGGCAGCTGATTTAGCAAGCAATACGACTGAATAGGCTCAAAGACCCGCGGGATGTGCGCCCGTGAGCGCGGCCAACTGAAAGTAGGTTAAAGACTGGCGATGGCGTGCCGCCCACGCCAGTACTGCCCAAATCTGACACGCTCGCTCGGATCTGGTCATGTGTTCATCCTTCGCAGGTTTTGGAGGCGACGGCACAGCGAGCGCCAGCAGTGTGGATTGGCGCGTACTGGAAATTATGCCAATGCGCGCCGCGCGCGCCAGCGCGGCCGGCGCTCGCCGCGGAACAGCAGCAGGTACAGCCCCACCACCCACACCAGCGCCGCGCTCCAGCCGCCGAGGATGTCCGAGGGGTAATGCACGCCCAGGTACACCCGCGACACCCCGACCAGCAGAGTGAAGCTGCCGGCCAGCCACAGCACCGGCCAGCGCCAGCGGGTGCGCCAGCTCAGCGCGATCAGCACCGCCGCCAGCGTCATCGAGCCCATCGCGTGGCCGCTGGGAAAACTGAAGGTGTGGTGCTCGGGCGCGATCGACTCCCACAGGCTGGGCCGGTCGCGCTGGAAGAACTGCTTGGCGCCCATGTTCAACAGCGCCGAGCCGATGAAGGACAACGCGGCGAACAGCGCCTCGCGCCAGCGGCGCAGGCCCAGCAGCACCAGCACGATCAGCGTGTCCAGCGGGATCACGCCGTACTGATAGCCGGCCTCGGTGACCACGGTGAAGAAGCGGTCCCAGCCCGGGCTGGTCAGGCCGCGCATGCTCCACAGCAGCGGCTCGTCGAAATACAGGTCTTCCAGCGCATGCACTTCGTCGGCCAGGGCCACGAACACGCCCAATGGCAGCAGGACTCCGGCGAACAGCAGCACCACGCGCCAGGCATTGAGCCGCAGCCAGCGGCGCAGGCCGGCTGCCTCGGCGGCGGACTCACCCGGTGCGGCGGACATAGGTGCGTTCGACGTAATCGTCGATCAGCGCCACGAACTCGTGGGCGATGTTCTCGCCACGCAGGGTCACCTTCTTCTCGCCGTCGATGAACACCGGCGCGGCCGGCGCTTCGCCGGTGCCCGGCAGCGAGATGCCGATGTTGGCGTGGCGCGACTCGCCCGGCCCGTTGACCACGCAGCCCATCACCGCCAGGGTCATGCTCTCGGCGCCGGGATGGGTCACCTTCCACTCCGGCATCTTCGCGCGGACGTGGTTCTGCACCACCTTGGCCAGCTCCTGGAAGAACTCGGAGGTGGTGCGGCCACAGCCCGGGCAGGCGGTGACCAGCGGAGTGAAGGCGCGCTGGCCGGTGGTCTGCAGCAGTTCCTGGGCGACGATCACTTCCTGCGTGCGCGACTGCCCCGGCTCCGGGGTCAGCGAGATGCGGATGGTGTCGCCGATGCCTTCCTGCAGCAGCACCGCCAGCGCCGCGCTGGAGGCGACGATGCCCTTGCTGCCGATGCCGGCCTCGGTCAGGCCCAGGTGCAGGGCGAAGTCCGAGCGCTGCGCCAGGTCGCGGTACACCGCGATCAACTCCTGCACGCCGCTGACCTTGCAGCTGAGCACGATACGGTCGCGGCCCAGGCCCAGCTCCACCGCGCGCTCGGCCGAATCCAGCGCTGAGCGGATCAGCGCCTCGCGCAGCACCCGGCCGGCATCCCACGGCACCTCGCGCCGCGAGTTCTCGTCCATCAGCTGCGCCGCCAGCGCCTGGTCCAGCGAACCCCAGTTGGCGCCGATGCGCACCGGCTTGTCGTATTTCAGCGCGAACTCGATCAGCTGCGCGAACTGGGTGTCCTTCTTCTTGCCGAAGCCGACGTTGCCGGGATTGATCCGGTACTTGGCCAGCGCCTCGGCACAGGCCGGCTCCGCCGCCAGCAGTTGGTGGCCGTTGTAGTGGAAGTCGCCGATCAGCGGCACCTCGATGCCCATCATCCGCAGCTTGTCGACGATGCGCGGGATCGCCGCGGCCGACTCGGGATTGTTGACGGTCAGGCGCACCAGTTCCGAGCCGGCGCGCCACAGCTCGGCCACCTGCTTGACCGAGGAGGCGACGTCGGCGGTGTCGGTATTGGTCATCGACTGCACCACCACCGGCTTGCCGCCGCCCATGGTGACGCCGCCGATGCGGACCGGCTGGGTGAGACGGCGCGCCCAGGGCGCGGCATCGGCGGGAGGCGTGGGGCGGCTGACGGCATCGTACATGCGCCCATTTTAGCCTGCGCGGCCGCTCCTGCCGCACGCGCCGGCACCGCCGATTCAGCCAGCCGGCACCGCTGCGACGGTTTGTCGCAGGCAGCCCCCGGGTCCAGCGCATACGATGCGCAGCATGGATTCCAACGATGCCTCCTTCCTGCGCACCCTGTGCAGCCTGCGCTGGCTGGCCACCGCCGGCCAGGCCGCGACGATCCTGGTGGCGACCTGGCCGCTGCAGTTGCCGCTGCCGCAGGCGCCGCTGTGGGCCGGCGTGGCGGTGCTGGCGCTGTTCAACCTGTACGCGCAGTTGCGCCTGCGCCATGCCGACTCGGCCGCACCGGCCACCGCCTTCGGCCACATCCTGGTCGACGTGACCGTGCTGACCTGGATGGTCGGCTGGAGCGGCGGCATCGGCAACGCCTTCGGCTCGCTGTTCCTGGTGCTGATCGCGCTGGCGGTGCTGGCGCTGCCGCTGCGCTGGGCGCTGGCGGTGGCGCTGGCCTGCGTGGCCGGCTATGCGGTCAGCGCGCTGTTCGGCCTGCCGCTGCCGCACGGCCCCTACCAGGCGCTGGACCTGCAGCGCTGGGGCATGGCCGCCAACTTCCTGCTGTCCACGGTGGTGGTGCTGGTGTTCTCCACCCGCCTGGCGATGGCCATGCGCGAGCGCGAACGCGAGCTGGCGCTGCTGCGCGAGCGCTTCACCCGCAACGAGGGCATCGTCGCCCTGGCCACCCATGCCGCGTCGGTGGCGCACGAGCTGAACACGCCGCTGGCGACGATGACCCTGCTCACCGACGACATCGCCGAACAGAGTACCCAGCCGGAGCTGCGCGAGGACCTGGACACCCTGCGCGAACTGCTGGTGCAGTGCCGCGAACGGGTGCTGGCGCTGGCCGCACCGGCGCAGCGCGCCGGCGGGCAGACGGTGTCGCTGGCGCAGGTACTGCACCAGTGGCAACTGGTGCGGCCGACCGTGCGCCTGCGCCGCAACGACGACGCGCCGCTGCAGTTGCGGATGGAAAGCGCCATCGGCCATCTGCTGCAGGTCTTGCTGAACAATGCCGCCGACGCCGGCGAACGCGCCGGCCACCCGCAGGTGGACCTGAATGTGCGGGTCACCGGCAGCGAACTGGTCGGCGAGGTGCGCGACTACGGCGGCGGCTTCGACGCCAACCAGGTCGGCCTGCCGGCCACTCTGTTCCGCAGCGGCAAGCCCGAGAGCATGGGCGTTGGCCTGGCGCTGTCGCATGCGACCATCGAACGCCTGGGCGGTGAGTTGTGGACCGAGCCGGCGCCGGACCACGGCGCCCGGGTCGGCTTCCGCCTGCCGCTGCTCGCCCTGGAGACCTCCGCATGAACACCGACACCCCGCTGGGCCTGCTGGTCGACGACGATCCGCTGTACCTGCGCACCCTGCAGCGCACCCTCGCCCGCCGCGGCCTGGAGACGCGCACCGCCGACAGCGCCGCCGCCGCACTGGCGCTGGCCGCCGAGGCGCCGCCGGACTACGCACTGATCGACCTCAAGCTCGGCGACGAATCCGGCCTGGCGCTGATCCAGCCGCTGCGCGCGATCCGCGCCGACATGCGCATCCTGCTGGTCACCGGCTACGCCAGCATCGCCACCGCGGTGGAGGCGATCAAGCTCGGCGCCGACGACTACCTGCCCAAGCCGGCCACGGTGCCGATGATCCTGCGTGCGATCGGCCTGGAGGCCGAGGAGGACGACGACGAGGACGGCAGCGACGTGCCGGACGCGATGACCCCGCTCAGCCGCCTGCAGTGGGAGCACATCCAGCAGGCCATGCACGAGACCGGCGGCAACGTCTCCGCCGCCGCGCGCCTGCTCGGCATGCACCGCCGCTCGCTGCAGCGCAAGCTGGCCAAGCGGCCCAGCCCGCAGCGCGACCCGCCGCGCTGAGCCGGGCGGCGACGGCCTGAACCGCGCCCCGGGCCGGCGCTCAAGTCCCCTGGTACCGGGCCGATAACCCGGCATGCTGAAGTCTCCCCCACCCGCCTTGCTGGACGAGCCGCAACGGCTCAGCGCCCTGCGCCAGCTGTGTCTGCTGGACACGCCGGCCGACCAGGTCTTCGATCTGGTCACACAGTTGGCGTCCCGCTACCTACGGGTGCCGATCGCGCTGGTCTCGCTGATCGACGAACAGCGCCAGTGGTTCAAGTCCCGGGTCGGCCTGGAGGTTCCGCAGACGCCGCGCAGCCAGGCGTTCTGCGCCTACGCGATCCACAGCCCGGAACTGATGGTGGTGCCCGATGCCCGCCAGGATCCGCGTTTCCGCGACAACCCGCTGGTCACCGGCCCGCCGTTCATCCGCTTCTACGCCGGCGCGCCGCTGCTGATGGCCGATGGCGCCAGCCTGGGTACGCTGTGCGTGATCGACAGCGAGCCGCGCCACGAGTTCGACGAGGTGGCGCGCCGCACCCTGCAGGACCTGCGCGACCTGCTGATGGTGCGCATCGACACCCTGCGCAACAGCGGCTTCGTCGATGCGCTGACCGGCCTGCCCAACCGCAGCCGCTTCAACGACGACCTGACCATGTGGCTGTCGCTGCAGACCGCCGACCACCACGACACCGCGGTGGCGATCGACGTGTGCGGCATCGACTATTTCCGCGACATGGTCAAGGCGCTGGGCTGGGAATACGCCGAGGGCTACCTGCTGGCCACCCGCGACCGCCTGCGCAAGGCGCTGGGCAACCTGCCGCTGTACCGCATCGACACCACCACCTTCGTGTTCATCATGGAAGGCAGCGACACCGCGCATCTGGAGTACTGGTGCGAGCACCTCTGCGACGCCTTCGCCGCGGCGATCGACCACCAGGGCATTCCGCATGCGGCCAGCCCCTCGCTGGGCGCGGTGCGTCTGGACGGGGCGCTGAGCGCGAATCACACGGTGCGCTCGCTGACCACCGCGGTGGACATGGCGCGCCAGCGTGGGCAGCGCTGGAGCCTGTACGAGCGCAACCACGACGCCAACCAGCGCAATGCCTTCCGGATCCTGGCCGCCTTGCCCGAAGCGCTGGAGGCGCGCGGCCAGCTGAGCCTGCACTACCAGCCACGGGTGAGCCTGCGCAGCGGCGAATGCGTGGGCGTGGAAGCGCTGCTGCGCTGGCAGCATCCGCTGCTGGGCACGGTGGCGCCGAACGACTTCATCCCGCTGGCGGAAAAGACCGCACTGATGAGCCGCATCACCGCCTGGGTGCTGCGCGCCGGCATCGCCCAGGCGGCGCTGTGGCAGCAGCGCGGCTATACCTTCAGCGTGTCGCTGAACGTGTCGGCGGTGGACCTGGAACAGGCCGACTTCATCGCCCGGCTGCAGGCGCTGCTGCAGCAGCATGCGCTGGCGCCCGGCGCACTGGAGATCGAATTCACCGAGAGCGCGATGATCCGCGATCCGCAGCGGGTGGCCGAACAACTGCAGCAGATCAGCGCGCTCGGGGTGAAGATCGCCATCGACGACTTCGGCACCGGCTACAGCAACCTCGGCTATCTCAAGAACATTCCGGCCAGCGCACTGAAGATCGACCAGTCGTTCATCCGCACCCTGCCCGGCAGCCGCAGCGACGGCATGCTGGTGCCGTCGATGATCCATCTCGGCCACGACTTCGGCCAGCAGGTGGTGGCCGAAGGCATCGAGAGCGCAACCGTGTACCGGATGCTGCGCGATTGGGGCTGCGACGAAGGCCAGGGCTACTGGATCGCGCGGCCGATGCCGGCCGAGGCGCTCGACGCCTGGCTGGCCGAGCCGTGGCAGGGCGACGACGCCTGAGCGTGCCGCGCCACGGCCGGCCCGTGGCTCACCAGAACACCGCGTACAACGCCACCAGGATCGCGATCACCGCCGCGGCGCCGAGCTTGAAGCCCAGCGTGGTGCCGTAGCGCACGTCGTCGGTGCGGATCAGGTCGCGCGCCGGCGCCTGCGGGGTCAGCAGCGACACCAGCACCGCCGCCACCAGCGACAGCACGAACACCAGGCCGATGCGGTCCATGAACGGCAGTTCCGGCCACAGCTTTTTGAGCGCGAACGACAGCAGCACCGAGCCGATCGCCGCGGTCAGCGCGCCGGCCTCGTTGGCGCGCTTCCAGAACAGTCCGAGCATGAAGATCACCACCACGCCCGGGGTGAAGAAGCCGGTGAATTCCTGGATGAACTGGAAGCCCTGGTCGAAATTGCCCAGCAGCGGCCGCGCGGTGAGGATGCCGATCAGCACCGAGGTCACCGCGGCCACGCGGCCGACCCGCACCAGTTGCGGCTGGTCGGCCTGCGGGCGGAACTTGGCGTAGAAGTCCAGGGTGAAGATGGTCGCCACCGAATTGATCTTGGACGCCAGCGAGGCCACGATCGCCGCCACCAGCGCCGCGAACACCAGGCCGAGGATGCCGCTGGGCAGCAACTGCATCATGGTCGGATAGGCCTGGTCGGGCTTGGCCAGGTCCGGCGCCAGCACCACCGCGGCGATGCCCGGCACCACCACCACCACCGGCATCAGCAGCTTCAGGAACGCGGCGAACACCATGCCCTTCTGCGCCTCGCCGATGTTCTTGGCCGCCAGCGCACGCTGGATGATGTACTGGTTGAAGCCCCAGTAGCTGATGTTCATCACCCACAGGCCGCCGAGCAGCACGCTCAGGCCCGGCAGGTCCTTGTAGAACGGGTTGTCCTTGGACAGGATCATGTGGAAGTGCTCGGGGTGCGCGTTCCACAGGTGGCGGAAGCCGGCGAGCACGCCGGCGCCGTCGCCGATCCGCGACAGGGTCAGCCCGGCGACCAGCAGGCCGCCCAGCACCAGCAGGGTGACCTGGACGATGTCGGTCAGCGCCACCGCCTTCAGCCCGCCGTACAGCTGGTACACCAGCGCGAACACGCCGATCAGCGCCAGCGCCAGGGTCTGATCCATGCCGGTGACCTGGCTCACCGCGATCGAGCCCAGCCACAGGATCGAGGTCAGGTTGACGAACACGTACAGCAGCAGCCAGAACACCGCCATCAGCGTGCGGATCCACTTGCCGTAACGCTGCTCCAGGAACTGCGGCATGGTGTAGATGCCGTTGCGCAGGAAGATCGGCAGGAAGAACTTGCCGACGATCAACAGGGTCAGCGCCGCCATCCACTCGTAGGAGGCGATCGCCAGGCCGATCGCGTAGCCGGAGCCGGCCATGCCGATGATCTGCTCGGCGGAGATGTTCGCCGCGATCAGCGAGGCGCCGATCGCCCACCACGGCAGGGTCTTGCTGGCCAGGAAGTAGTCCTCGGCACTCTTGCGGTGCCCGGCCTTCTCCCGCGAGACCCATTGCGCGAGCAGGAAGATGCCCGCCAGGTAGACCACCACGATCGCCACATCCAACGTCGCCAACCCCACTGCCTTCTCCTACGGGCCGCAGCCCTGTCGCACCGTTGTCCATGACGCCGCCCGCGTGGGCGGCGCCGCTCGTTCAAGAAAACCGTTCGCCGCCGCTCAATGCAGCGGGCAGTCGACCACGCTCTGCGCGTCGTTGCTGCTGCCCAGCGCGATCCGCGACAGCGACAGATCCAGCGTGCCGTCGCTCTCGATCAAGGGCAGGCGCTCAAGCCGGGTCAGGTCGGCGCCGGCCACCGCGAAGCACTTCAGCGGCACGCCTAGGGTGCGCCACTCGCCCTTGGGCAGCGCAGCCAAGGCCTTGCCCAGATCCACGCGCGCGCCGCAGTCGTGGCCGCAGGCCACGCCGATGCGCGCGGCTGCGCTGGGCGCCGCGTCCACCTTCAACGTCAGGATCAGTTGCACGTCGCCATTGCTCTCGCGCGAGACGTCCAGCGGCTTGGGCAACACCAGCGCCAAGCCGGACTTGCCGCTGCCGGACCAGACGAAGCGGCGCGCATCCTCCTGCGCCTTGTGGTCGATCGCGGTGACCTTCAGCGATCCGTCGGCCAGTGCCGCCGGGAAGGTCGCCGCCGGCAGATTGGCCTGCGTGCCGCCGAACAGGATCAGGTTGATGCCCGCCGCCGGCTTGCCGCGGTCCAGGTACACCCCGCCCACCGCCTGCGCGCCGGACACGCCCGACACCTCGGACAGCCGGCTCAGATCGCCCTTGTCCTCGTAGGTGAGGCCGTAGCCGAAAGCGAACTGCGGGCTGTAGTTCTTCTGCCCGACGTTGTTGGCGAACTGCACCGCGGTGCGCGGCCAGGAGAAGCTCAGCTTGCCGTGGAAGTCGTACTGCACGCTGCCGTCCGCCTTGCGCAGCAGCACGTCGGCGATGCCGGCGCCTTCCGAACCCGGCAACCAGGCCGCGACGAAGGCGTCGGCGGCGTTGATCTCGCGGTTCACCCACAGCGGCCGCCCGCTCAGGAACACCGCCACCACCGGAATGCCCTGGGCCTTGAGCGACTTGATGAGTTCCAAGTCGCTGTCGTCGCCGGGCTTGTACAGCAGCGTGGCGATGTCGCCCTGGAACTCGGCATAGGGATGCTCGCCGAACACCACCACCGCCACGTCCGGCTTGGTCGCGAACTTGCCGTCCACCGCCAGTTCGGCGCTGCCGCCGGCGGCGCCGACCTGCTGCTGCAGGCCTTCCCAGATGGTGGTGCCGTTGGGGTAGTCGGCGCGCTTGGTGCCGGTGCCCTGCCAGTTAAGGGTCCAGCCGCCGGCCTGCTTGCCCATGTCGTTGGCGCCGTCGCCTGCCACCAGCAGCTTAAGCTGCGGCTTCAGCGGCAACAGCTGGCCCTGGTTCTTCAGCAGCACCAGCGATTCGCGCACCGCCTGTCGCGCCACCGCGCGGTGTTCGGGCGCGCCGAGCAGCTCGAACTTGCCGCCGAGCGGACGCTGCGACGGCTTGCCGGCCTCGAACAGGCCCAGGCGCAGCTTGACCCGCAGGATGCGCCGCACCGCATCGTCCAGCCGCGCCATCGGGATCTGCCCCGACTTCACCGCCTTCAGCGCGTTCTCGTAGACGCCCTTCCAGCTGTCCGGCGCCATCAGCATGTCCACGCCGGCGTTGAACGCGGCCGGGCAATCGTCGTTGCGGCAGCCGGGCACCTGGCCGTGGCCGTTCCAGTCGCCGACCACGAAGCCGCCGAAATGCATCTGCCCCTTCAGCACGTCGGTCAGCATGACCGTGTTGCCGTGCATCTTGACCCCGTTGACGCTGTTGAACGAGGCCATCACCGTCTGCGCCCCCGCCGCGATCGCCGGCGGATAGCCGGCGCCGTGGATGTCGCGCAGCTGCTGCTCGCTGATCCGGGTATCGCCCTGGTCCTTGCCGTCGGTTGTGCCGCCATCGCCGAGGAAGTGCTTGACCGAGGAGATCACGTGCGACCCGTCCAGAAAACCCGGCGTGCCGGGCACGCCCTGCAGCCCCTCGACCACCTTGCCGGCGAAGCTGGCCACCACCTCGGGCGACTCCGAATAGCCCTCATAGGTGCGGCCCCAGCGGTCGTCCTGCGGCACCGCCACGGTCGGGGCGAAGGTCCACTCCATGCCGGTGGTGCGGGTCTCGGCGGCGGTGATCTCGCCGATCTTGCGCATCAGTTCCGGGTCGCGGGTGGCGCCCAGGCCGATGTTGTGCGGGAACAGCGTGGCGCCGACGATGTTGCTCTGCCCGTGCACCGCGTCGATGCCGAAGATGATCGGGATCGCCGGGCCGGCGCCGTCGATCTGCATCGACGCCGTGTAATAGGCATCGGCCAGTGCCAGCCACTGCGCCGGGCTGGCGTCGTACTTTCCGCCGGGATCGGAGTTGCCGCCGGCCAGCACCGAACCGATGTGGTACTTGCGCACGTCCTCCGGGGTCATGCTGCCGATGTCGCCCTGCACGGTCTGCCCGACCTTCTGCTCCACCGACATCTGCGCCATCAGCTTGGTGATGCGCGCCTCCAGCGCCGGATCCTCCTTCAGCGGCCAGGCCGGCGACGGCCACCGGTCCGGGTGGATCGGCGGCGGCGGCGGCGCGGCCGCCGGTGCGACCGGCACGGAGCGACCGGGAACGGCGGCGGCCAACGCCAGCAGGCCAAGCGCAGCGGCCGCGGCCTGCGCCGTGCGAAGCGGCGCGCGCGCGCCAGCGGTCTGTGTGTGCAAGAGACTCCCTCCCAGGAACGGCGAACGCATGCCATGTCGCGGCCGGACCGCACACGCCGAGGTGCGGCCGGCGCCTACGCTTCCCGAATCGCCCCAAGCCTGTCAACCGCGGCGCGAGGTATGCCTCGATGCCGCACGGATATCGACTGACGCTATAGCGATGGAATACCGGGTTTGCTTGTACGGGGCTGCGTCCGGGTCGTCGACCGCGCTCCCCCGCGGCATCGGCAGCCGCCGCGTTTGCTGCGCCGCAATATCGTCCGACATGCGCACTGCGCAAGGGCGGCACCGCATTTGGCGCAGTGGCTGCCGGCCGCGACCGCTCGCAGGTTTCAAACGAATGTCACCAAGCGCGCCTAGGTTGGACCGCGCCGGCACGAGGGGGAGTGACCGGTATCCCGTCCGTTCTGGAGAGTCCCCCGATGTCGCATCTCCCCGATTCCGGTCGCCGCCGCGCCCTGCGTCTGCTGGCCGGCACCTCCCTGCTGCCGCTTGGCAGCCTTTCCGCTGCCACGTTGGCGAGCGACCCCGCGGCCGCGCGTCTGCCGCCTCCGCCGCGGCCAGGCCGCCCG
>NZ_AQOK01000285.1:0-3160 GCF_000364645.1 Xanthomonas sp. SHU 308
TCGCAACGCAGTGCGGCCGCGCCCCTCGCGGCGGCACCGTCCGCGGACGCACGCGCGTATGCACGCGAAGGCACTTCCGCTGCCCGCGTGCAGCAGCGCCTGGGCACCGGCCACGGCGCGCGCGAGTGGTCGCCCTCGCGCGTCACCGAGTTCGAGCGCGCCAGCGACGTGCCGATGCAACGGACCGCGCTGCGCTACGACAGCCGCGCACGGCTGATCGCACGCGGCGTGCTGCCGCGGAACCTGCCGCCGCGGCGCGTGGCGGTTGCGCCAAGCGCGTTTCCCGGCGACTACGTGCCCGATCCGCCGGAGCGCTGAGCTCCCCGCGCACCCAAAAAAGCACGGGCCGCAATGCGGCCCGTGTCGACGACGCCGCGGCGGTGTGCGCCTCAGTCGTGGTATTCCTTGCCCAGGCTGTCGCGGAACGCGTGCACTTCCTTCTCGGCGCGATCGCGCGCCCAGCCGTAGCGCTCCTGCAGCTTGCCGGCCAGGTACTGGGTGTTGCCTTCGGCGACGTCGAAGTCGTCGTCGGTGAGGTCGCCCCACTGCGCCTTGATCTTGCCCTTGAGCTGGGTCCACTTGCCGGCAATGATGTCTTTGTTCATGGCATCTCTCGTGATGTGTAAGCGGCGCATTACGCCGCCCGCGCAGCATTGCGCGGCCTGCGTCGCGAACCGATCAACGCAGCGTCAGCGATGCATGAGCATCGTGAACCGTTACGCTGTGGTCGGCAGCCGCGCAAAAAAAACGGGCCGGCAAGCCGACCCGTTTCTGGTCACCGAGACGAAGCTCAGTTCTTGGCGGCGTCTTGGACCTTCTCGCCCGCCTTCTGCACGTCCTTGCCGGCACCGGCAACGGTGTTGCAACCGGCCAGCAGGCCCACCGAGAACATCGCCAGCAGCATCCACGCAAACGTACGCTTCATAGGTTCACTCCTTGCTCACTTGGTCATGGGACGCGGCACGCAGGCCGCGCGAAACTCAGCACTTGCCCGCGCTGCAATCCTTGGCGGTGTCTTCCACCTTCTCGCCCGCCTTCTGCATGTCCTTGCCGGCGCCGGCAACGGTGTTGCAGCCGGTCAGCACACCAGCGCAAAACAGGGTCAGCATCAACAGGGTGGTCAGTCGCTTCATCGGGTCGTCCTCGGCAATCGCAGGTGGTCGGGGTGGGCGGCGATAGGCGTCGCCGCGCTACCGTCTGGGGGTGAATCTGCCGTCACGACTGTGGATTTCACGTGAATGAACCGGCGACCCATTCAGGGTAAGCCCGCGTCGCTCAGTCCCGCATCAAGGTCGATTTGCCGAACAGGCTCTCCACCAGGTCCACGGCCAGCTCCGCGGTCAGGTTGCGGTGGTCCAGCACCGGATTCAGCTCCACGATGTCCAGCGAGGCCATGCGCCCGCTGTCGGCGATCATCTCCATCACCAGTTGCGCCTCGCGGTAGTTGGGGCCGCCAGGCACGGTGGTGCCGACACCCGGGGCGATGCTGGGGTCGAGGAAGTCCACGTCGAAGCTGACGTGCAGATGGGTGTCGGCGTCGAGCCCGTCCAGCGCCGCCTCCATGGTCCGCTTCATGCCCATCTCGTCGATGTAGCGCATGTCGTACACGTCCACGCGATGCTGCTTGATCAGCCGCTTCTCGTCCGGGTCGACCGAGCGGATGCCGATCTGCCGCACCTGCTCCGGGCGCAACGCCGGCGCGCTGCCGCCGAGCTCGGTCAGCGCCTGCGGGCCCAGCCCGCACAGGCAGGCCACCGGCATGCCGTGCACGTTGCCCGACGGCGTGACCTCGCTGGTATTGAAGTCCGAATGCGCGTCCAGCCACAGCACGCGCAGCTTGCGGCCCTGCTCGCGGCAGTACCGCGCCACCGCGGTGATCGAACCGATGCCCAGGCAATGGTCGCCGCCGAGCACGATCGGCATGCGCCCGGCGCGCAGCTCGGCGTAGCTGGCCTCCATCAGCGCGTGGTTCCAGGCCACCACCTCGTCCAGGTGGCGGTAGCCGTCGACCGGCGCCTGCCAGGGATTGCGCGGGCCATCGATGTTGCCGATGTCGCGCACCTCCACGCCACGATTGGCCAGCGCCTCGTGCAGGCCGGCGATGCGCAGTGCCTCCGGCCCCATACGCGCACCGCGATGGCCGGCCCCGATGTCGGTAGGCACGCCGATGAGGGAAACCGGCAGAAAGGAGGACTTCATGCGCATACGCTCCAGCCAAAAAAGTGACCCAGTCTAGCGGGACCGGCATGGCACGACCCGCCGCGGCGCAGCAGCGGAGGCGCACCGTTGGACGTCGATGGCGGTGGCTGACTAAGCTGCTCCGCCGTTTCTGGAGATCGCCTTGGAAAAACCGTTGACCGTGACCCTGGAGGCCGCGTTCGCCGGGCTCACGTTCCTTCCCTGGTTCGCGTGGGCGCACAACAGCCTCAACCCCATGCTGATCCTGCACGCGGACCACGTGGAGTACCGCGTGCTGCGCACGCGCACCCGTCCGTACCGCGAGATCGCCAGCGTGGACTATCGAAAGACATGGGGAACCGAGAACGTCGTGCTGGCGTTCCAGGGAGCGAAGACGACCTTCATCGCGAACACCGGGCTGCTCCGGCGCACCAGAGAGGCCATCGCCTTCTTGCAGCAGCAGGGTTGTCCGCTTTCCGCGCGCGCGCAGTCCTTGCTCATGCCGCGAAACCCGTAGCGCAGCTCGCGACAACACGCGGCGATCCAACCGCGCTTCGGTTGAGCGGCTGTTGCCTCGCGGTTGTGATGCTGCGTGCTTGCCATCCGCCACGCCACACCCTGCTCGCGTGACGCGCAGTTGCTCCCTGCTCGACTGGATGTTCGTGAGGGCACGCGACAGAAAGCAAAAACCGCTGTTTCAGCGGATTGATGGCGCAGCGCGGACATCTGCGGATGCCGGCGGATCGAAGATGGTGCCGCTTATCCGAATCGAACGGATGACCTACTGTTTACAAGACAGTTGCTCTACCGACTGAGCTAAAGCGGCAAGGTGGACGACGCCCGCGGGCGGGCCCGGGGCAGTCTACCTGCTGGCGCGGGCCTCGGCACGCGCGACGGCGCGGCGCCGAACACCGGCAGGCGCGGCATTCTAGCGCAGCGTGGCGCAGTCCACGGTGCGCTGGCGCGCGGCGCCGAGCTGGCA
>NZ_AQOK01000286.1:0-2691 GCF_000364645.1 Xanthomonas sp. SHU 308
GCGGCCAGCGCCGCGGCCGGGCTGCCGTGTTGCTCCAGCAGCAGCCGGCGTGGGGCGCTGGCGCCGCCGGCCAGCGACAGGCGTAGCAGGGCCGGGTCGGCGGGTGTGTGGGCAGGGGCGATGACCGGACTGGACATGCGCCCAGCCTAGGCCGCAGACGCGGACGGCGCCCTCGGGCGCCGTCTGCAATCGCTGTAGGGGGAGTCCCCGGCCGCGGGTCAGCGCGCGTCCGGGTGCTTGACGTCGTAGCCGATCCGGGTCGGCTTGATGCCGTCCATCACCAGCGCGTAGCTGACCTTGTCGAAGGTGCGGAACACCATCGCGTGCGCGGCGTACTCGTCCGGCAGCGCCACGGTGCCGCTGCCGCCGGTGAAGCCGTCGTCGGCGCGGGAAGTGTTGGGGTGGCGCACGCGGTCGTTGACCCGGGTGCCGTGGCGCCACAGCGACACCACGGTGCCGTTGTCGATGCCTTCGCGGCGGCCGCCGGAGATGGCGATCACGTCGCGCGGGCCGGCCGCGCTGAACGCGTCGGCCACCGCCAGTACGCGCAGGCCGGCGGCAATCGCCTGCTCGGACGGCGGATGCGGCACGAACTGCAGGTCGTAGGGCTGCGCCTCGACCGGAATCAGGCGGTCGCCGGCGCGTACTTCGCGGGCGTTGTCCTGCAGCAGCAGGCCGGTGGCCTGGCGGCCGTCGGCGGACACGCGGGCGACGGTGCCGATGTTGACCTGGGCCAGTTCGTAGCCGAGGGTCTCGCGGCGCTTGTCCGGCGGCACGAAGGTCCGCCACAGGTTGCCGCTGCCGGGGATGCTGCGGCCTTCGGCGTCGAGGTCGTCGCTGAGCTTGGGCAGCAGGTAGCGCACGGTCGGGCGGACCACGGCGTAGCGCTGGCCGGCCTGGGCCTGGCCGAGGCCGACCGCGTAGACCAGTTGCCCGTCGGTGGCGCGCAGCCGGTTGTCTTCGGTGCCGACCACGTAGGGCAGGTTGTCGATGCGCTCGACCACGCGCAGGTTCTTCAGGAACGGCTCCACCTGCGCCAGCGGGATCGCGTCGATCGGCGCGTCCTGGCGCGGGCCCGGCTTGACCTCGGCATGCGCCACCCGGTCCAGGTAGGCCAGGCTGAGCACGTCGCCGGGGTAGATCAGGTGCGGGTTGTGCACCTGCGGATTGGCCTGCCAGATTTCCGGCCACAGCCAGGGCTTGCCGAGGAAGCGCCCGGCGATGTCCCACAGCGTATCGCCCTTGCGCACCACGTAGGTGTCGGGGTGTTCGGCGGCCATGCTGGCGGAAGCAGCGTAGGTCGCCACGGTGAGCATCGCCACGGCGACGACCGTACGGAGTCGATTGAACATGAGCGCGGAGCCTGATTCCCCAACAGGTTCGCGCACTATAGTGCAGAACCCTGGTGCGGGCGCAAGCGGCGGGCGCAGAAACGGGTAGAATCCGCAGGTCTTGCCGAATCGTCCGGCGCCCCCATCTTGGGTACCGCTATGGCCCTGCTCCCCATTCTCGAATTCCCCGATCCGCGCCTGCGTACCAAGGCGGTGCCGGTCGACGCCGCCGAGGTCACCTCCGCAGCCTTCCAACGCCTGCTCGACGACATGTTCGAGACCATGTACGACGCGCCCGGCATCGGCCTGGCCGCCAGCCAGGTCGACGTGCACAAGCGCTTCATGGTCATCGACGTCAGCGAGGAGAAGAACGCCCCGCATGTGTTCATCAACCCGCAGATCGTGCAGCGCGACGGCGAACAGGTGTACCAGGAAGGCTGCCTGTCGGTCCCCGGCATCTACGCCGACGTGACCCGCGCCGACGCCATCACCGTGCGCTACCTGGACCGCCAGGGCCAGCCGCAGGAACTGAGCACCGACGGCCTGCTGGCGGTGTGCGTACAGCACGAGATGGACCACCTCGACGGCAAGCTGTTCGTCGACTACCTGTCCCCGCTCAAGCGCGAAATGGTGCGCAAGAAGCTGGCCAAGGCGCGTAAGCACGTGGCTTGAAGCGGGGAACCGGGAATGGAGAAACGGGAATCGTAAGTGCGGTACCCGTGGCCTTTCCGGGTTCGCGCTTTTCCCATTCTCCATTCCCTATTCCCGGTTCCCAGCCTCCATGAAACTCGTCTTCGCCGGTACGCCGGACTTCGCCGTGCCGTCGTTGCGCGCGGCTGCGCAGCGCCATGAAGTGGTCGCGGTCTACACCCAGCCGGACCGGCCCGCCGGGCGCGGCCGCGGGCTGACCCCGTCGCCGGTCAAGCTGGAGGCGGTGGCGCGCGGCATCCCGGTGTTGCAGCCGCAGACGCTGCGCGCGCCGGAAACCCTGCAGGCGCTGCGCGCGCTGCAGCCGGACCTGATCGTGGTGGTGGCCTACGGGCTGATCCTGCCCAAGGCGGTGCTGGCGATCCCGACCCATGGCTGCTGGAACGTGCATGCCTCGCTGCTGCCGCGTTGGCGCGGCGCCGCGCCGATCCAGCGCGCGATCGAGGCCGGCGACAGCGAGACCGGGGTGTGCCTGATGCAGATGGAAGCGGGTCTGGATACCGGCCCGGTGCTGTTGTCGCAGCGGACCCCGATCGGTGCCGACGAGACCGGCGGGCAGTTGCACGACCGCCTGGCCGCGCTCGGCGCGCAGGTGCTGGCCGACGGCCTGGGCCTGCTGCGCGCCGGCCTGCGTCCGGTGGCGCAGCCGCAA
>NZ_AQOK01000287.1:0-3887 GCF_000364645.1 Xanthomonas sp. SHU 308
ATCCCAAAAAAATACCGCTGAATGTCGATACAGCCTAGGGCCTTGCGGCCTCAGTCGCCCAGCCGCACCACCAGCTTGCCGAAGTTGCCGCCGCTCAGCATGTCGATGAAGGCCTGCGGCGCGTTTTCCAGACCGTCCACCACGTGCTCGCGGTAGCGTACGCGGCCGTCGGCCAGCCAGGCGCCCATCTCGCGCAGGAACTCCGGGTACAGCTTGACGAAGTCGCCGACGATGAAGCCGCGCAGGGTCAGGCGCTGGCGCAGCACCTGGCCCATCAGTGCCGGCATCCGGTCCGGCCCCGGCGGCAAGGCGCCGTTGGCGTTGTAGGTGGCGATGGTGCCGCACACCGGCACCCGCGCGAAATCGTTGAGCCGCGGCAGCACCGCATCGAACACGTGGCCGCCGACATTCTCGAAGTACACGTCGATGCCGTCGGACGCGGCGGCGCGCAACTGCTCGGCAAACTCCTTGGCGCGGTGATCCAGGGCCACGTCCACGCCCAGTTCCTCGCGCAGGTAGCGGCATTTTTCCGCGCCACCGGCGATGGCGATGACCTTGGCCCCGCGCAGTTTGGCGATCTGCGCCACGGTGGCGCCGACCGGGCCGGTGGCCGCGGCGACCGCCACGGTCTCGCCCGGCTGCGGCTTGCCGATCTCGTGCAGGCCGGCGTAGGCGGTGAAGCCGGGCATGCCGTACACGCCCAGCGCGGTGCTCGGCGGCAGCGGCGAGTTGGGGTCGAGCTTGCGCCGCAGGCTTGCGCCGTCGACGACCAGATGGGTCTGCCAGCCGCCGTTCTGCACCAGTACCAGATCGCCTGGTGCGTGGTCGGGGGAATTGGATTGCAGCACCTCGGCCACGGTGCTGCCGACCATGGTCTCGCCCAGTTGCACCGGCGGCGCGTAGGACGGCGCATCGCTCATGCGCCCGCGCATGTACGGGTCCAGCGACAGCCAGCGATTGCGCAGCAGCACCTGGCCGGGGCCGGGTGGCGAAATCGGGGCCTGTTCGATGCGGAAATTGTCGGTGCTCGGCGCGCCCTGCGGGCGCGAAGCGAGCACGATGCGGGTGGTCTGGGTGGGGGTGGTCATGCGGTTTCCTCGCTTGCGGTATTCAATTGCGCGATGTCCTCGGCCGACAGCTGCAGGCGTGCGGCGGCGAGTAGGTCCTGCAGTTGCTCCAGGCTGGTCGCGCTGGCGATCGGCGCGACGATGCCGGGCCGCGCCATCAACCAGGCCAGCGCCACCTGCGTGGGCGCGGCGCCATGCTTGCCGGCGATGTCGTCGAGCGCGGCGAGGATGCGCAGGCCGCGCGCGTTGAGATAGCGCGCGACCACGCTGGCGCCGCGTGCCTTGCTCTTGCCCGCGTCTTCGGCGCGACGGTACTTGCCGCTGAGGAAGCCGCTGGCCAGCGCGTAGTAGCACAGCACGCCCAGGCCCTGTTCGCGCACCAGCGGCTCCAGCTCGGCCTCGTAGCCGGCGCGGTCGTACAGGTTGTACTCCGGCTGCAGCGTCTCGTAGCGGGGCAGGCCGTATTGCGCGGAGACGTTCAGCGCCTCGCGCAGGCGCGCGGCACTGTAGTTGGAAGCACCGATGGCGCGCACCTTGCCCTGTTCGATCAGCCGCCCGAACGCGGCCAGCGTGGCTTCCAGCGGCACCGAATCGTCGTCTGCGTGCGCCTGGTACAGATCGATGACGTCGGTCTGCAGGCGCTGCAGCGAGTCCTCCGCGGCGGCGGCGATGGTGTCGGCCGACAGGCCCGGGCGTTCGGCCCACTTGCCGACCTTGGTCGCGATCAGCACCTTGTCGCGCTTGCCGCTGCGCTTGAGCCACTGTCCGATCAGCGTTTCCGATTCGCCGCCGCGATTGCCGGGGACCCAGGCCGAGTAGATGTCGGCGGTGTCGACGAGATTGCAGCCGGCCTCGACGAAGGCATCGAGCAAGGCGAAGGAGGTCTTGGCGTCGGCGCTCCAGCCGAACACATTGCCGCCGAACGCCAGCGGTGCCGCATGCAGGCCGGAGCGGCCGAGTTCGCGCGTGTGCAGCATGGAAAACGCTCCACTGTGGGGAAAGGCGACAGGATAGTCGCCGGGGATCGAAGGATCGGCCAATGCTCGCGAAAACAGCGTTCCGCCGGCGTGATTCGCGCTAACGGGAGCGCAACATTCGGGCTTGTCGGGCCGCATGCTAGGCTCGCCCCACCTCCTCTTGCGGATGCCTGCCATGACGCTTCGAACCTCGCTCGCCTGCGCCTGTACCCTGGCCGTCGCCACCGCCTTGCTCGCCCCTGCCGCGCAGGCGATCAAGCCTGCCGACACCGCGACGCTGCCGGCGCCGGACGCGTCCCTGCAGGCGGCGATCGACGGCAGCTGGCGCGACCGCGCCAACGTCGCCCGCGACGCTTACCGCCATCCCGGCCAGACCCTGGCGTTCTTCGGCATCAAGCCGACCCAGACGGTGATCGAGGTCACCCCGGGCGGCGGCTGGTATGCGGAGATCCTGGCGCCGTACCTGCGCGAGCACGGCCAGTACATCGCTGCGGTGGTGGATCCGACCGCCGTGCCGGAAGGGCGCGGTCGCGACTACCAGCAGAAGGCGCGCGCCGGCCTGGAGCAGAAGTTCGCCGCGGCACCGGCGCAGTACGACCACGCGCGCATCGTCGCGTATGCGCCAAACGCACCGGTGTTCGGCCCGCCCGGCTCGGCCGACCTGGTGCTGACCTTCCGCAACGTGCACAACTGGCGCATGGCCGGCCAGGCCGAGGGCATGTTCAAGGGCTTCTACAACGTGCTCAAGCCCGGCGGCGTGCTCGGCGTGGTCGAGCACCGCGCCAAGGCCGACGTGCCGGCCGACGACAAGAGCGGCTATGTCGGTCAGGCGCAGGTGATCGCCATGGCCGAGGCCGCCGGCTTCAAGCTGGCCGGCAAGAGCGAGCTCAACGCCAATCCGCGCGACACCAAGGATTATCCGGGCGGCGTATGGACATTGCCGCCGAGCAACCAGCACGAGGCCGCCGACGATGCCAAGTACCAGGCGATCGGCGAGAGCGACCGGATGACCCTGAAGTTCGTCAAGCGCTGAGCCGGCGCACGAGCGGCGCGGCGCGGACGCATGGGACAATGCCTGCGCCGCGTCGTGCGGCGCAGGTTCGCTGCCGTTCCCGTCGATGCTGATCGCCTTCAACAAGCCCTTCAACGTGCTGTGCCAGTTCACCGACCGCAGCACGCCGCCGCGGCGCACCCTGGCCGAGTTCGGCCTGCCCGCCGACGTGTATGCGGCCGGACGCCTGGACTACGACAGCGAGGGCCTGCTGCTGCTGACCGACGATGGCGCGCTGGCGCACCGTCTTACCGATCCGCGGCACAAGCAGCCCAAGACCTACTGGGTGCAGGTGGAAGGCGCGCCGCAACCGGAGCAACTGCAGCGCCTGCGCGACGGCGTGCTGTTGAACGACGGCCCGACCGCGCGGGCCGAGGTGACGTTGCTGGACGCGCCGCCATCGCTGTGGCCGCGCGATCCCCCGGTGCGCTTCCGCAAGAGCGTGCCCGATGCCTGGTTGCAGGTCGTGCTGCGCGAAGGCCGCAATCGCCAGGTGCGGCGGATGACTGCCGCGGTCGGCCTGCCGACACTGCGCCTGGTGCGTGCGGCGATGGGCACACACCGCCTGGACGGGTTGGCGCCGGGGGCCTGGCGCGCGCTGTAGTGCGTGTTGTGCCGAATGACGCGTAGGAGCGGCGTCAGCCGCGACCGGAGCGCATCGATAACGCCTCGGTCGCGGCTGAAGCCGCTCCTGGGTTGGAAAAGCAGAGGCGCGGCGAACCATAAAAAAAGCGACCGGGATGTCTCCCGGTCGCTGCGTTTCGTGCGGCGGCTGCCGTTAGCGGCAGGGCG
>NZ_AQOK01000288.1:0-1637 GCF_000364645.1 Xanthomonas sp. SHU 308
CTTCGGTGGCGTCCTGCGCTGCGGCATTGCGGCGCGTGCCGCGGGTGCTGGCAGCGCTGCGGCGCGCACCGACGTTACCGCGCTTGTTGGCGGCTTCGATACGCTGCGCATTGCCTTCGATCGGCGCGCCCTTGTCGCGCTGGCGCTTGCGGTAGATGGCGTAGCCGAGCAGACCCACACCCACGGCGGCAGCGGCGATCGCGATGGCCGGGTTGCGGCGCACGGCGGTGCGCGCGACCTTGGAGCCGGTCTTCACTGCACCCATCGCTGCGCCCGCCTTGAGCGCGCCCATCGCCTTGCCCGACTGCAGCCACTTGTTCGCCTGCGGGCCGAAGTGCTTGAGGCTGTCGCCGGCGTGGCTGGCGAGATCCAGGGCGCGATCGGTGATGATGGTCAGCTTGCTCATGGGCGTCCCCTACTGGCAGGAATGAAGGGTTGCAGTGTCGCCCTCGTACCGTATACGGGGCGTTAGCGCAGCGCCGCGGATTCGTCTGCCCGCTGAATGCGGTGCGCCAGACCCACTAGGTGCCACGCGGCTTGGCGCGATGGCTGGCGGTGGCGGTCCAGGGGTCGTCCGGCCACGGGTGGCGCGGATAGCGGCCTTTCATCTCCTTCTTCACTTCCGGGTAGGTGCTGGACCAGAAGTTGCGCAGGTCCTGGGTGACCTGCAGCGGCCTTCCGCCGGGGGAGAGCAGGTGCAGCAGCAGCGGCACGCGGCCGTCGGCGATGCGCGGGGTGTCGGCCAGGCCGAACAGCTCCTGCAGCTTGACCGCCAGCACCGGCGGCTGCGGCTGCCCGGCATGGTCCAGGCTGTAGTCGATGCGCCGTTCCATGCCCGAGGGCACCGCGATGCGCACCGGGGCATGGCGGTCGATGGCCTGGCGGCGGTCCCACGGCAGCCGCGCCTTCAGCGCCTCGCCCAGCTCGTCCTCGCTCAGCGCATCGAGTCGGGTCTTGCCGGCGAAGGCCGGGCGCAGCCAGTCGTCGAGGCTGTCCAGCAGTGCGGCATCGCCCAGGTCCGGCAGCTCCAGTTCCGGCATCCACTGGCGCAGTCCCGCCACCCGTGCGCGCCATTGCGACAGGTTCTCGCTCCAGGGCAGCGCCTGCAGCCCCAATTCGCGCACCGCCTCGGTCAGCGCCGCGGCTGCTTGCGCCGGCTCGACCCGGCCGGCGGGGCGGCTGTCGAGCACGATGCGGTCGAAGCGGGTCTCGCGCAGCGCCGTGAGCGCGCGCCGTTCCGGGTCCCAACGCACCACGTCTTCCTGTGCGAAGCGCTGCGGAAACTGCGCGCGCAGGTAGCGCTCGTCCACCGGTGCGGCGCGCAGCAGCAACGCGTCCTTGGCCTCATGGCGCAGTTCGGTGACGACCAGCCAGGGTTCGCCGCGCAGGTCGCTGTGCTCGAACAGGCGCACGCTGCGGCCATTGGCTAGCTGGTAGCGCAGCGGATCGCTGGGGTGACGCGTGCCGACGCGGTCGGGAAAGGCGTGCGCGAGCAGATCGCCGAGTTCGTGCGCCTCCACGCTGTCCGGCGCGGCGGCGTCGCTGCGCAGGCGCCGTCGCCACTGCTTGGCGGCGGCATCGATCGCCGCCAGCGCGCTGCGGTTGGCGTCGTGCGGCACGCGGCCGCGGCGGAACGC